>JAZQJK010000092.1:0-4085 GCA_045541615.1 Bacilli bacterium | reverse complement strand
TACCGCAGGTGAATTACACCATAGTCCTTCTACACTATGAATACGTCCTTCCTTTACAATTACTTTGGCAGTTTCGCTCAATCCACCGACTACTATTCCTAGTTCTCCCTTACTATATTCTTTAACAGAATTATGAACTGTTTCTTCATTGTTAAGTGCAGCAACCGGGAACCAAACTTCTTCTCTATCGACACCATTGGATTTAAGTTGAGAACTATCAACATACATATATATGTAATACTCAGTTTTATCTATATTTTGGGCTTCGATGTAAGTTTTAACTTTTTGTAAATCGATGCTCGCTTTGAAACCGCCCTGCATGAGTCTAGTACCAGCGATGTCACACATTGTACCGACTGTATTCCCATTCAAATCTTTATAATTACCAGATTCAGGTATCTTACCGCAGTTCCAATAAGTTAAATCATAATATTTAAATCCTTTCCCAGATTTATCTCCCATTCCAGGACTTGCATATGTGATATCGAACATCAATTCTGGAATTTCTTCTACTACATTTTTACTCTCATTGCTGTTTGTCGGTGTATTACTCAATGCCAGTTTAACTTTTGTACTACTTCCAAGTACATTATCAACTATATTATTAAAAGCCCATCCATAGAGGTTTAAAGTGTTACCTTCGATTTCTACAAATGCTATATCATATATGACATTTGAATGAATCTTATGGGTTCTTCTAGCATCTATCATTTGAGTTGGATTGTAATATGCATTATCTAGAGAACAACAATCTTCACAAACAGCCCCCCTATTTTCATCTGTTTTCCCAGGCACTGTCGAATAGCAGTATCCATTCGCAGCAGTTTGGCCCGGAAGACAGGCAGCATTTACATTTAATAAACTTAAGAATGAGGCTAATATTAATGAAATAAATACTCGTTTTTTCATAATTTCGACCTCTTTCTAACGATGAATATTATTAAAATACATATAACGATGATAACGATTAATGAGATTAGTACGACTAAAAGTTCTGTACTGAGTTTATCCTTAACGATATCGACATAATTATCGAGTTTATTTTCATATGTTCCATCGAACCATACATCTTCATTTTTGCAATCTTTATTTAAATCACAATAATGCTTATAAAATGGCAACATTATCTCGATTTTCTTGATTGCTCCATCACAAGAACTCGTGTAAAATTGAATTTCATGAACTCCACCCGAGAGCACGAGCACATTATTTTCGGCGATTTGTACACTGTAATCACTCGGTACCGCTATAAAGTAACCCTCAGGTACATTTTTAAAAGTCACGTTGAAATTTCCTTCATCGAATTCACCATTGATATCGGTTACTAAATCATTATAACTGAGTTCATATGTGACATCCTTTAAGAGTTCTTGGTGCCCCTTTATTACGTCAGGTGGACATTCATTTGCATATGCATTTGGTAGAAACGTAAGCACGGATATCATTAATAATACCAATTTTTTCATAGCTTCCACCCCTTTTTCTTCTGATGTTTTCTAAGGAGTATAATACCTACCACTAGTGTTATAATGACAAATACAAATATTCCGGCGTATAACTTCCAGTTATCTTTAAACATATTTTTCAAATTTTCTTTCTCTTCAATTTCATCGCGGTCTGGATTATTTATGTCATTATTTGCTTTTATTTTCTTTAAGAAATCATTGGTATTCTTAATGCCCGTTTCACTTTCTATAAACTTTTGACAATAAAAGGTAGAACTGTTTTTACAGTAAGTATACTCACTATAAGGATTGTATTTCGGTTTAGTAAAATTTATTGTTCTAATAGTTTGACCATAACATTCCTCGTGTGCAGATTTTATTATGATTTTATAATGGTATATTTCACCAAAATCGTGGTTTTTAAAAGTATATGTTTCATCTTTTGTATCATATTTTGTCACATTGAAAGAGGTATCCCGCTCTTCATCTTCGATGGTAATGAAAATCTCATCTGTGATATTATAAATAGATATATCGAATACGAAGTTAGGCACTAAATAAGTCGTTTCACTGTCTCCAACTTTCAATTTTTTGTTTTCACTATTATCTATGATTTCATAATTGAGTTTAACATAGGATGCTATTTGTCCTAAATCTTTAGTTACTGAATTCGAACAAGAAAGTGCCTTTGTGTCAAATGAGTTTACACACATACATAAACAAAATATAAGTAAATATTTAATGTATTTCATTTGTACCTCTCCTACTCTAATAACCATTATAGCATAAGAGTATAAAATTTTAAAGCAAATTTGAGTATTATGTGATAAAATGAATTGGGATGTGATGTAATGTTTAAAAGTTTTATTGAGGCATTTAAAAATTTAGGCTTGTACTTCGTTTTATCGATTGCGCTTGAACTAATTTTAGTGTTTTTTGGTATTACCGATGGTACTATGATGGAAATTTTACTCATACTAGGAAATATGAGTATTGCATACATCTTATATAAAATTTTAAAAGATAAATTCAAAGGACAAATTGAAGATTTTAAAAAAAATTATAAGTCTTATTTAAAAATCGGTTTTAAATGTTGGTTTTTAGGTTATGCTCTTATGATATTATCTAATCTTCTCATCATATCAGTGCTAGGTGATATCGCCCCTAATGAAAGTGCGAATAGAGATATACTCACTGAACACGTATTTTATGCGATTTGTACTATGATTATAATTACACCCTTCGTTGAGGAGATGCTTTTTAGGCTTAATTTTAAAGATTGTTTTAAGAAAAAGTGGAGTTTTGTGATCGCGACGGGCTTTATATTTGCAAGTTTACATGTCGTGCTATCACTCACAGGTTTAGAGGATTTGTTATATATAATTCCATACTTTGCATTGGGTTCGGCTTTTTCTTATATGTATTATGAAACTAAAAATATATTTACTAGCACGCTTATGCACAGTATGCACAATTTACTGGCGGTTTTGGTTATTTTATTTGGAATTTAGGTGAAATATATGAGAAAGAATAAAAAAGAAAAAAGACCTTTTATTTCAAAGGTAATAATTGCACTTCTATTCATTGCCCTCGCGGTTATTTATGCGAGATATATAGGAACATCGGGAATACTTGTAAAGGAATATAATGTCACTAGTGACGAACTACCTTCTAGTTTTGAGGGATTCACGATAGTACATTTTTCTGATTTAGAACTTGGCTCGACTTTTTATATAGAAGATTTGAGAGGATTAGTAAACAAGATAAATGAACAAAAACCGGATTTAGTGCTATTTACTGGAGACATTCTATCAAAAGGAACCACTTTAAGTGAAGATGAAAAAGATGATGTGATAGATGCTTTAAATAAGATTGACCCTTTAATTGGTAAATACTCTGTTCGAGGGGACGATGATGTCTATTTAGAAGATTATGAGTCAATTATTCGTGAAGGTGGATTTACTGATATTTCTAATTCACATGAACTAATCTACTACAAGGGACTAACTCCAATAGTATTATATGGATTAGATTCATTAATCGCGGGAAATCAAAATTATGAAAAGGCATTTTCTTATCCAAATGCTGAAACGGACCCTACTTATATGGCAACATATAGAATACTTCTTGCACATGAACCGGATACTGCAAGTAATGTGAGTCCTTATAATATATCTTTGATGCTCTCTGGACATTCGCACAATAATGAGTTAAATATTCCCTATTTGAGAGATTATTATAATATCAATGGTGCAAGTAAATATTACAATGAAGAATATGAGGTGCAAGGTATGAAACTCTTTATTTCTAGTGGCCTCGGAACTAGTAAATTCCACATGAGATTGTTCTCTAAACCGAGTATTTCTGTTTATAAATTGTATTTAGAAAATAAATAGGCTATCCAAATTTAGGTAGCCTATTTTATAATCATTGCATCTCCAAACGAGAAAAAACGATATTTTTCTTCTACAGCATGTTTGTATGCATCTAATACGAAGTCTTTTCCAGCAAAGGCACTTATGAGCATTATAAGAGTACTCTTTGGCAAGTGAAAATTAGTGATGATGCCAAGTCGGAGGCCAAGCGGTCTTAGGAAGACAAGACTCACTGACAACTCCTTGGCTCACAGAACGACATGGC
>JAZQJK010000091.1:0-4925 GCA_045541615.1 Bacilli bacterium | reverse complement strand
ATAACGACATATCGAAATCAGTATTATTTAGGTTTATATCATATTTACTTGCAAGCGCCATATTTTTCTTTAAAGAGTGCGTATAGCGAAGTCGAGATTTAAACTCGTTTAGAACATCTTTTACTAGATTTTTAGGTACATAGTAAGCATTTTTTCCATCATATATACTCATTGCAAGCGGACTAGCATCATGATAGTTTTCGTCATCTGCTTCGATAAAGTATGAGTACTCTAGGGACATGTCGATATCTTCTAAGTTTTCCACAACTTTAAACGACAAATCGACGTCGTTTGAGGTTTCTTGTCTCATGTTTTTAATGAGTGAATGGAATTCTAGTTCTTGATAAATCGCTTTTAGACTTTCATAATTAGGTCCAGTGTATGTGAGTTCACTTAAATCAACTTCTAAGGGTACATCTTTGTAAATAGTAGCAAGTTCATAACTGAAATAAGCATTTTCTCTATCTATTTCGAGTTTTTCCTTAAGTTTTCCTTTGATATTTTCGATATTCTCATAGATTGCATCAAGTGAACCATATTCTTGGATTAAACTTCTAGCAGTTTTTTCTCCAACTCCTTTTACTCCAGGAATGTTATCACTAGAATCGCCCATGAGACTTTTTAAATCGATTATTTTTATCGGCTCAAAACCGTATTCCTCCATAAATGTCTCTTTTGTATAGTAAATTGAATCTTTGCTTTTGAGCATTTTCATACTCACGACAGGACTAATGAGTTGGAGTAAATCGTGGTCTGATGATATTATGAGAGCGTCATATTCTGGGTCTAAATCCGCTTCCTTTGCTAAAGTTCCTATGATATCATCGGCCTCATAGCCAATTAGTTCTAGATGTTTTATTCCGAGGGCATCTAAAAGTTTTCTTGCAATAGGCATTTGACTTTTTAAATCATCCGGAGTTTCATTTCTCCCCGCTTTATAAGCCTCATATTTTTCGTGTCTAAAATTTTTGCCAACATCGAATGCGACTACCATATATTCAGGTTTTTCTTCAGTAATAATTTTATTTATCATAGTTGTAAACCCATATAGAGCATTTGTCGCTTGGCCCTTGCTATTTTTCATGAGAGAACCTGAGTATGCAGTTGCAAAATAACTTCTAAACATGAGATTGTTTCCATCTATAAGTATTACTTTTTTCATTGTTAAACACCAACTTTTCTTAAATTAGTATAACATAACTGGATTTAAAAATCCTTAAAATTTGACATTTTCATAAAAATATGTATAATATAAGCCAATCAAAGGGGGAATTTACATGATTAAGAGAGAAACTTTAGAATTATTGAAAAATATCATAGTATTCGAAGATGAAAAAGAATACGCGAAAAATATAGAGATGCTTTATTCAGATTATGAAAATGAAGATATACGAATTTTAGTAAAAAACGATATTTTAAAGGCGCTTAAATATGACACACGTTTAGTAGAAGGCATGAATGAACACACTCAAAAGGAATTCGAGGAGTTTTGTAAAAATGCGGAAGCAAACGGAATAGATTTTGAGGATTTTGTCGTAAAATCAAATATATATGCTAGGGAAGCCGTACAAAGTCTATATCTCGATGAGACTAAAGCATCATTGGATAGGTTCGCAGGCAAGTATGGTTTTGAATCCATAAAGGGTTTGCTGTCAAATATAGATGAAAATTCATCGTTTTTGAGCAAGAAAGCCTTTATATCTTCTGCTATCACGGAGGTTTATGCTGAAGTTAAGGAAAAAATTGAATCATCAGACATCGAAATCACGGATAAAATAAAAAAAGAAATCATGGATTTAGGTGCTGGTGTCAGTTATATAGCATCGCTTTCAAAAGTCTCTACTGTCGATGTTAACGACCTAGGAGTATACAGTTGCACTTGTGATTTCATAGACTACGCAGAAGAGTTATTGGAGAAGTATACCAAAGTAGAAATAAATAATGAAAAAGAGGTAAACACCATGGCTGATAAAAAAGTGGATAATGTTAGTATTGATGATTTGAAGAAACTAAAAAACATTTTTGTAGAAGAAATCGATGAAGACGAAAATAAATTTGTTATCGACAAAAAACCGATGGAAGGTACTATTGAAAATAAAGAATTATTTGAAAATCTAAAAAGCGGTAAATTTATAAAACTTGGCTGTGGTACCGTGGTTGTACTACTCGCCCTAAGCTTTGGAAGTTACTTAGCGATAAACGAATTTTCAAATAGAGATGAAACTCAAGATGATAAAACTCAAAACGAAATCTCTCAAGACCAAAATAAACCTTGGGCTGATATGAGTTCTGCTGAAAAAAATGTAAAAATTACTGAAATTGCTTCATCTTTATACGATAATTGGAATGCGGATGAACAAAAATACACAGTTGATGACATCAAACAAGTGATTTATACTTTAAATGGACTCGATTCAAAATTATCTATAGAAGAAGTTGATGATGTACTAATCGATATAATAAATGATAAAACGACTGATGCAATAAATATGGGATTAGTAAAGAAAGAATACCAAATCGATAAGACTGTGGAACTAACTGATTTATTCCTAGAGAAAAAAACTGGTTATGAAGCAGTAGAAAATATGGAAATATACTTAAATAAAGTCATCGCTTCATCAAAAAATAGTCAAAAATTAGTAAAAGATATATATAAGGAAGAGATAAAACTCGCCGTGCTAGGTGAAACAGTAGATGGATTCAACTTGAATGATGAAAAAATCTCACCGGAATATAAACTCTTGTGGTCAAGACTTGTGTTAGGTGTCAATGGCATAATCGGTACAGAAGGTGACATGTCAATCACAGTAAACGGAAAAACTTATACAGCAAACGAAATCAACGATTTCGATGTATATAACAACATTGCAAAAGAAGCTAAACAAAACATCAGTGGTACTACATATTCTAAGTAAGGGGGAAGAATAATATGTACGAAAATAATGAAAGAAGAATCGATTGGTTAGGAATTTTAAAAAAACTTTTAATGGTTGTCCTTGCATTGACAGTGATTTTTGGAATAATCGCTTTAGTTACTAAATGCACAAAAGATGAACCAAAAGAAGAAAATCCAATAGAGGAAAAAATTGATTTAAAAGGTCTTTTAGATGAAATGGAAGAAGCAACTATGAAGTATATCACAAAAGACAACTTGCCTACAGAATTAAATGCATCTAAGACGATTAAATTAAAATATTTAATCAATAAAGACTTAATTAAAGAAGTAAAAGATGAAAAAGGGAATGTGTGTAATCAAAACAGTAGTTACTCAGAAATAACTAAACTACAAAACAATTATGCTCTTAAAGTTTCACTCACTTGTGGGGACATAACTGATTATAAAATAGTATATATCGGTTGTTTTGAATCTTGTGAAGATGGCGTTTGTGTCGGAGATGGGAACATGACTGGTGGTATATGTTCAGATAAAAAGGAAAATTCTAATAAAAATGAAAATACTAAGCCTAGTGTAAACACTAATACAAATAATCAAACTACTACTAAGCCTTCAACTACAACTAAACCTAATAACTCACAAAGTAATAGTAACAATTCAAATAATTCAGCCAATACTCAAAAACCTGAGCCCAAACTGATATATGAGTTTGTTAAAAAAGAATATGGTTTTAAATGTTTAGATGAAAGTCATACTCTAACTAGTGATAACAAATGTGCTTACTATTCATATGTCAAATATACAGATGAACCTGAAGTGATTATACCAGCCCACACATCTAATCAAATTGTCACTAAAACATTCAAAAATACTATTCAAGCTCAAAATGCAGGATATACTAATTGTAAAACAAGCGATTCTGGATATGCGTGTACTAAAGTAGAAAAAGTCGATGTACCTGCTGAAATCACTTGTCCAGATAAATCTTACTCTTATAATCCTGAATCTAAAATGTGTGAAAAGTCTGTAAGGGAAAGATATTTCACAGAGAGCATTAGATATGTAATTTCTAAAAGTACGACTTGGTCAACTAATACAAGTCTTCCAGGTTGGGAGTTAACTGGTAATACTAAACTAACTTATTAAAGGATTTCAACAAATAGAAATCTTTTTTTGTGCATAAAATTTTATATGAGAGAGTTTCCACCAAACATTAATCCTGAAATTTTTACTCTGACAGCCGTTGTCGTCGGTCTCATAATTGAGGATGATTTCACCGCTTCAGAATTAAATGCGATTGGTAACTGGTTAATTCTAGTCGGACAAATAGTGCTCACAACTGCAGCAGAGAGGCAACTTATAAATAATAGGATTCAAAGTGTTTATAGTACTCAAGGAAACGAACAAAATTTTGGAAACTTGATTAGAGAAATTGAAAATTTGAAAAAAGAAATCGAAATATTAAAAAAAAGATAGACTAATCTATCTCGAATAATTTTTTAAATCAAGTCTTAATTTATCCGCGACTGTTGCAATGAATTCACTGTTTGTCGGTTTAGCCCGATCGAAATCGACACTGTGTCCAAACAATTCCTCCATGTATTCATAGTCACCTCTTGACCAACTGACTTCAATTGCATGTCTTATAGCACGCTCTACTCTAGATGAAGTAGTTTTATATATCTCTGCAACTTCAGGATATAATTCTTTTGTTATTCCACCTATGATGTATGGGTTTTTATAAATGAGCATGACACTCTCACGGATATATTGATAACCCTTTATATGTGATGGAATTCCAAGTGCATGAAGCATTTTGGTAATCCTTATTTCCAAATTACTATTCTCTATTTTTATATTTTTATTACTTATTGTCTCTATAACATCATTTAAATCACCTATGTTATATGGTTTAAGTAAGACATATTCGATATTATAATTTTCTATATTATTTAATATTAAATTATTTTTTATACTACTGGTCAAGATGATTTTAAAATCTTTTATAGATTTTAATTCTTTTAATAAA
>JAZQJK010000090.1:0-1980 GCA_045541615.1 Bacilli bacterium | reverse complement strand
TATATAATAGTGCCCTCTCTAATTATACGTACCTTTGATGTGTTTTTCATGACATCCTTTAATACTTTAACACCTGCGATAGTACCGACTTTTGAATATTTAAATAATTGTCTTACTTCAGCTGTTCCAGTAGTTTTCTCTTCGTATTCTGGGTCTAACATACCTTTCATTGCAGATTCGATATCCTCAACTAATTTGTATATGATAGTGTAAAGTCTAATTTCAACACCGTATTCTTTAGCCGCTTCTTTAGTTGAATTTGCTGCTACTACGTTGAAACCGATTATGATAGCATTTGAGGCATTGGCAAGAACTATGTCTGATTCTGTGATAGCACCAATTCCACTTCTTATAACTTTTACACTTACGCCCTCTACATCTATTTTTAACAATGCGTTTTTAACTGCTTCTTCACTTCCACGAACGTCTGCTTTTAGTATTACATTTATCTCTTTTATACCGGATTGTATCTTACTAAATAAGTCTTCAAATGTCACTACATCAGTTTTATATTTAGCACCCTTAGCATTATTTAATCTCTTATTAGCGATTTCTTTTGCTTGTTTTTCACTTTCGAAAGCCATGAATTTATCCCCAGCACTAGGATTTGAATTTAATCCGGTTATTTCTACTGGAGCACCTGGACCTGCTTCAACGATGCTTTGGCCTAAGTCATTTTTAATCGTACGAACCTTTCCAAATGCAGTACCAACTACGACTGGGTCTCCGAGTCTCAAAGTTCCATTTTGGATGAGAATTGATGAAACTCCTCCACTAGCCTTGTCTATACGTGACTCTATAACAGTACCTGATGCATATCTATTAGGATTTGCTTTGTATTCTTGCATTTCACTGATGGCAGTTATAGTCTCTAAAATTAGAGGAACGTTTTCACCAGTTTTAGCAGAAATATTCACGAATGGTACTGTACCTCCCCAACTCTCTGGTACTAGGTTTCTATTAGCCATTTCTGTGTAAATTCTCTCTGGATTTGCTTCAGGCTTATCGATTTTGTTAACTGCAACTATTATTGGTACATTTGCACTTAACGCATGGTCTATAGCCTCTTCTGTTTGTGGCATAACTCCATCATCCGCGGCAACTATTATGATGACGATGTCCGTGATTGAAGCACCTCTTGCTCTCATCTCTGTAAATGCGGCATGTCCCGGAGTATCGATAAACGTGATTTTTTTATCATTGTAATTTATCTGATATGCTCCTATATGTTGAGTAATTCCACCGAATTCTTTATCAACTACATGAGAATTTCTTATATAATCTAAAAGTGTAGTTTTTCCGTGGTCTACGTGTCCCATTATCGTGACAACAGGTGGTCTTTCAACTAAATCTTCCTCATTGTCGATAATCTCTAATTCTTCAAAATTTGATACGTCTTGAGTGCTCTCTTTTTTTAAAGTTTTTCCGTATTCAAGAGCAATTATCTCAGCATTTTCAAAATCTAAACTTTGATTTAAAGATATCATGAGACCCATTGACATAAGTTTTACTATGATGTCATTTCCTGAGATACTGAGTGCCTCCGCAAGTTCACTTACAGTCATATTTTCTCTATAAAGTACTATATCTTCATTAGTATTTGTACTTGACTGTAGTTTTTCCCTGTGTTTATACATCTCTTTACGTTTTTTTGCATAATTATTTTTTGCGTCTGGTCCATAAGTACCTTTTTTTGGACGATTATTTATCTTTTTGATATCTTTTTTTTCCGTTTCTTCGACTAGTTGTTCTTCCTCTTCATCGACTTCATACTCATCTGCTTCTTCGACAGCCTCCATGATATCTATGGCATTATCGAGCATGATGACATCATCTTCTGATAACATGTCCTCAGCACCATTTGCCTTAATTTCTAAAAATGCACATTTTTTTAGTACTTCTTGTACAGTTATGCCCATTTCTTCTGCATAATCTCTAACACTAAACATATGTAGCACCATCCTTTCCTAATCTATTAAT
>JAZQJK010000089.1:0-2714 GCA_045541615.1 Bacilli bacterium | reverse complement strand
TATCAATGTTATATCACATTTTTTAGCACTTGTCGAGATAGAGTGCTAATTGCGTTTTCGGATTACAATCATATGATGCACAAAGCACGTAATTTTATTCATAAGTACTAACAATAAATCTATTATTAATGAAATCACAATAGAAATAGCAAAAATAATGATAACTATTATAGGAAAAAACTTCAGAGCTGAAACAGGTGTTGAAACCATGCTGAGTACCCCTGGATAAATCATTCTATCTGGAATAAATGAAACTAAATAAATTCCAAGTGAAAGTTTTGAAACAAAATATAGAATTTTAGTCAGTACTTCATTACTAGGATTAATCTTTATTTTTAAAAGTATATTAAATACAAAAAATGTCGTTAGCACATAACCAATTGCTCCCCAGTGATTCGAGTATAAACCGTAATCATAATAAGCACCATTGTTTCTCCAAAATGTATATATTGCCAAAATTAAAACTGTACATATGAATAAAATAAGAGATTTTTTGATAGATAAATTTATATCTTCGTCCTTAAAGTATGCACCTATAAAGTAGTATGTAAGGGGGTAAAGGTTCATAAAGAAATCTGGTACGAGTTGTTGGTAATTTCTAGATATGGTGTTATCTGCAAAAAAGCCTGGTGTTATAAAATCAAATATATTCAACATCGATGGCAATGTCGATAATATTAACATCGTGCCAATAAGTACCTGCTTTTCTTTTTTGTTTTTTAGATTATTCCATATCAAATTTAAAAACGGTATGAGTAAAAATAAACCTAAATACATCTCTATATACCAGCCGTACTCAGCACCTTTGAAATTTAAAATGGAGAGAATACCAGTTTTTAATGTGAATTCTTGATTTAAATAGAAAACTCTAAACAATATGCAAAAAATGCTCGCGAGCAAGTATACTTTAATAGTCTTTAGTATACCCCTATAGTATTTTTTAGATAGTTCTTTTTTGTTCATTAGGTATCCTGTCAACATCAAAAACAGTGGAACACAAACCATAAACGCTTCACGCATCACAGTCATTATAAACATCTCTTTGCCCACGAATTGTTGGTCATAATAGCCAATGTTTAGAAAAAAATGTACGCATATCACTGAAAAAACAGCGACACATCTGATTAAATCAGCATTCCAATTTCTCTCTTTTATCACAATTTTTTTACTTCTCATAATTATCTCCTATTATGAAAATTTTATCACATTAAAAGCACCATTTCTAGTGCTTATTTTTCAATAACTGTTATACTCTCAATTATAGGTTGATTTTCTTTTAAAGTAGTACCATTGTCATCTTCTACTTTTGTATTTTCTGCGATATCATCGACTATATCCATTCCTTCAGTAACATATCCAAAGGCAGCATATAAACCATCTAAACTATCATTATCTTCGTGCATTATAAAAAACTGACTGCTCGCACTATTATAACTTTTAGCACGCGCCATTGAGATTACACCACGTTTATGAAGTATTTCATTTTTAATTCCATTTGCCTCAAATTCGCCCGTGATTTTTTCGCTTGAACCACCCGTACCATTACCATTAGGGTCACCACCTTGTATCATAAATCCTTCAATTATTCTATGAAAAGTTAGTCCATCATAAAATCCTTCTTTGACTAGATTTATAAAGTTTGTCACTGTAATTGGTGCTGAATCGGCATCTAATTCAACTGATATTACACCCTTGTCTTTTATATTAATTTCTACATAGTGCTTTCCTGTCATATATTTATCCTCCTCTTTATCACTTTGACATCCTGTCATGAGAAATGCGCTAAAAATCGCTATTAGTAATATTTTAATTTTATTTTTCATCGTTTAACTCCTCATTTTCAAATTTTGAAACTAAATCGATTATTGATTTAGCCTTATATTCCCAATCATTTTCCTTAGCTTCCTTATCTAATAATTTGATGTATTTTTTATCATTTTTAATCTTTAATGCTTCATCTAGTTTTTTTATAAAATTTTCATGATTATTTCCAATTAGTACGCTCTTATATTTTTGACATTCCGGAAGTTTCGTGGTCACTATCGGTTTATTAAGTGCCATATATTCAAAAATTTTTACAGGACTAGTTGCCTCAGTAATACTATTTATCAAAAACGGGATAATTAAAACATCTGCACAGCGGGCAAAGTACTTTAAAATCTTATAGTCCCTTGGTCCCATAAAATAAATGTTTTCTTCATTATCGATGTTTTGTTCATAACTTTCATCATACTTAATTCCGAATAAAACGACACTATATTTACCAGTTTTAGCAATTTTTTTTATCAAATCATAATCGAACCATTTAGCAAGTGCACCATAATACATTATAATAGGTTTTTTCTTATTCAAAATATCCTTAAATTCCTGTTCGAATTCATAATCCATATCAAATGTTTTAAAAAAATTATAATCTACTCCATTTGAAGAAAATACAAGATTATGTTTACCTCTTTTTTCGAGAATATCTTCTTCAAGTTTTGTTGCAGTCACGACTATAAACACATCTTTATTATTAATTGCATAATTATATTTATCAACTATATTTTGAGGTAATTCCTTAGTACCTGCAAGGTCTGGCGATAAATCATCTATATACTCATATATGAATTTATAACCATTATTTATGTAGTCTTCAATATTTTGCACAGATAACTTCCAATCAGTAGAATATAATTGAATATATTTTGGTTTATCTATTTTTTTTAATATTT
>JAZQJK010000088.1:0-3958 GCA_045541615.1 Bacilli bacterium | reverse complement strand
TTCTTGTCAAGTGTTTAGACTAAATTAGTCTAGGCAAATTTTAACTTTCATTTGCACTACTCTTGATAGTATAATCATATCATAGGTTGATTTGTTTTTCAAGGTACTAGGTTCAACAAAAATTACATCCGTGTAAACCTTGTAATAAAGAAAAAAAGATGAAAACTAATAAGCGATGTTTTCACCTTTTAAATTGAAATCTTTGTTATGACCTAGAGGTAATTCTTCCTCGTTGTGAAGGTCTTTATTTATCAAGTATCTCGTTCTAAATATCTTTTTATTTTTTTCATCTTTAAATAGTAAATCTAATAGAAGTTCTAGTCTTTCTTCTTCGGCGATATCGTTATCAAATGCCTTTATGAGGTTATATGTTTTCTCAGTCGGAGGCAAGTACGAGAGTTCTCTTGCCAAACGCATAAGGTTTCCATAAAGTATTAAGTTTTGTACAATTATTTCTGGATTTGTTGTGCCGTTTGGCGCTCTGAATTCTATGGTATTCATTTTAATACCGATGTTTGAGATATTTATACCTTGGTAATGGAAGAAAAAGTGCTTTTGGAATTCTCTTATAAAGTCATTCAAATCAAGAGTACCATCATAATTCATGAGAAAATTACTTGCCTTTTTAGATACAAACATAGCATGCTGTTTAATTCCATCACGTGGCAACTGACCTGGTTCATTTGAGATGAGATAAAAAATTCTCTCACAAGTGCAGTATATATAATAAAGCCAGAACCAAGAATCATAGTTTTTCAAAAATCTAGACCCGAAGTGCATATGAAGAGCACACTGCTTATCAGCATATAACTTATTGCCCTTTATAAATTCACATATCTTGTAAATATCTTTTAAAGTAGTTTCCGAATAAGTGAATATTTTAGATGTGAATTCCACTCCATCATCTAGGGAACTATCTGCTTTTACATCCCATTTATCATAGAGTGTATCCATACTTTCTAATATAATCTTAGACATGGGACCTTGTACTTCTATTTCGATTCCAAAAGTTAAATCTCTTGGTAGCGTATCATCATAGCCATCGTATATGACATCTATTCTTTTAAATTCTTTACCTGTATTGTCATTTATCGTATACATTTTAGATAAAAGAGCGCGTTTGAATTCTTTGTTTTTTAAAGAGAGTATGATAGTTGTTTTCTCACTTTTGGTGAATTTATCAGTAGCGAGGTGCTGAATTTTGAAAGTATCATCCCTTAAACTAGCAATTAAGTTTACTTTATTATGTGGTGATGTAACTTTAAAGATTAAATCTAATTTTCTTAAATCATCTTTAAATGTCATTGCTACATCTGTTTTACTGTTCTCATCATCGAGTAAGTTTATAACTGTTTCCTTAAGTTTAGTACTCGTACTCTCAATAGCTATACTTTTAAGTCTTAGAGTATCTCCTTCAAAATGGTGGAGTTCTGCGATTTTGTTCGTATCAGAAGACATCGATTTAACAAAATATAATTTTAGGTCTTTGTTATTACACCTCTTAAGCATCTTAGATTTTAATTTATCGTTATCTATTCTTTTTAAAACATTGACGACAGTTGGGTCTAAATATGCACTATAGGAAATAAGTGCCTCACAAAGGTGCACAGGATTATCAATCGTTGAAATCAAATAAACTATTGCACGATTAGGTTCCTTGTGTAAAATTAGATATTCAATTATAAGAATAGTAATGTCAAAATCGAGTTTTATAGGCGTTTCATATATAATAGCAGTATCTCCATTTATGATTGCAGTTAAATACCTTCTTAAACCCGGGTCACTGATGTAATTATCGAACACAAAATTTAATGTTTTAATATCGTTTTTTATTAAGACTTGAGATAGCAATCTGTTTCTCTCATCTATTATTTCATAGTTCATTTTTTCTTGCATATTTGGCCTTCTCTCTCATGTATGTTGTTCTATTTAAGTATACTAATGTTTGAAATTTTTAATACCTCTTTATTAGTAACTTTATTATATCATCTTTTCAATAAAAATGGACAAAAAAAAGCAAATCGTACTAGATTTGGACCGTTACATAAGGTAACGTATGATAACTCTCGATTTAATTTTTTAAATCCAGTACGACTTGCAATATACATATTAAACTATATCGAAAGAAAAATCAAGTGTTTTTTTTATTTTTTGTCAAAAAATACGCAAAAAATGAATATTTTCCGTAAATTATTACAAGTTTATGAGACTAATGCGATAAATTCCTTGACTTCTTTCGATACGCCTAGAATTTTTGAGTATTCATATAATTTGTCTAAATTTTTATTTTTGCTTTTTAAATATTCTCTCACTACTCGTTTGACTTCTAGAAAGTCTAATCTTTTTCTCGACCTTATAATATCGATAATACATCTCTCGGTGTCATAGACTTTTACAATATTTCCCATTTGCGTTTGAAGATAAGTTAAACCCAAATCATACATGTCCTTTGATACATAAAATATGTTATGTTTTTTAATTTTAGAGTTATTGTACTTTCTCGTAACTGTTAGGTCATAAACCTTAGAGCAATTTTTAATAATTCCATTTATATATAATCCAGTCATATGTGAAAATACTGCTGGCTGAACTTCCTTTTGAAATATGTATAGTTCATCCCTTTTTATATTCTTATCGATATATATTCCTACACCTACTTTTTTAATCATTTTTTTATCTAACATTATTTTTAGATACATTCTATGAATTCCAAGTTCAGTTATTTGCTTTGACGTTATGTATCCGTTGTTGAAATCCATTAGCCCTTTTATCGTATCGATGTAGCCCTCTTCTCTTGCTTCTTTTACACTTTTTATCTCCATAACAATCCCCCTAGCATGTTTGACTTTATATCAAAATTATATAAATAGTCCGTTAGAAAGTCAATGATTTTAACAAATAAAAAGGACACTTTACATAAAAATGCCCTTCTTTTTACCACAATTTTCTAGATAGTAATCTATTTCTGCATCATCTAGTTCAGGAAATGTCTCTTTGAGCCCCTTCATCAATGTGTGAAGATAAGCGTCACTTATGTCTTCTATACTTGCTCTTAAGAGTTCTTGGCTATGATGTGTAAAGGTGAAAGCCTGAAATCCGTCGATGTCATTAAGTTTTAACACTTTTCCATACCAAGCCGCCCCTTCTTGTAAATTTATCTCTTTAAATTGACTTTTCGATATCAAGTACCCTCTTGCATATGAAAATCCTCGATGGGTGTAATCTAAAAAGCACACTGGACTTCCATCCCATTTTTGACTAGAAAGTGCATAGTACATATTATATGGAATAAGTACCGGTTTGGATTTTATTGGTAGACTCTTGTTAGTGCAACCCTCATAGAATTGGCCATTGAATTTACAAATTCCTCCCTTTATGTAAGTTAGAAATCTCTCTTCTAGCATATTTGAACCGTATGCAACATAATAAATGAGGTCGTTATATGGTTGCATTTCGTATGGTATTTGGGTCATATTTTCGATGGATTTGTTATATACATACACGTATACTTCCCCGAATTCAGTATTCACCTTTTCTCTTATATATAAATTACCGTTGTTTTCAAGAAAATCTAAATCTTCGAGTAGTTCATCATCTACCTCATATATTTCGCCCTTGACTTTCCCTTTTCCTTTTACTATACCTGGAAAATGCCCTAGGTCATACATGTCAAAGCCATCAATCTCTGCTTTGGAAACAAACTTTGCGTATGCAAGATAATCATCATAATTTGACATGCCTTTTAAAAGTGTTCCGTATACGAATACTTTATTCATACACGATTCCCCCTTTCTTTTGCACCTATTAAAGCACTTTTTGGGAAAATAGTCAATATTTTATTTTTAGATGCGAAAATTTAATATTCACCGAAGTTTTACTATGTAAATTATAATATCCCCGAATTTACCAGATTTAAACGTATTTTTTCAGTTTATTTAATATCTCAAGTCTTATTTCT
>JAZQJK010000087.1:0-4398 GCA_045541615.1 Bacilli bacterium | reverse complement strand
GAAATCTTTATACTTTGAGCACCATTTTCTCGTAATCGTTCAAAAACATTGCATTTAAACGCATAAATTGTTATAATCTTTTTTAAGAAAGAGGGATGAATTCTATGGCAGAGATTCAAAATAAAAGCATAATCAGTAGAGATGAGAACTTTGCTGATTGGTATACGAGTATAGTCACTAAGGCAGATTTAGTCGATTACACTAGTATGAAAGGTAGTATGATAATAAGACCTTATGGATATGCGATTTGGGAAAATATCCAAAAGATTTTAGATGAAGAGTTTAAAAAGACAGGACATGAAAACGTTCAAATGCCGATGTTTATCCCCGAAAGTCTATTAAATATCGAAAAAGAGCACGTCGAGGGTTTTGCACCTGAAGTCGCTTGGGTTACTCATGGAGGACACAATGAACTCGAAGAAAGAGTATGCGTACGCCCTACAAGTGAAGTATTATTTTGTGAGCACTACAAAAAAATCATCAAGAGTTATAGGGATTTACCAAAACTATACAACCAATGGTGTACTATAGTTCGTTGGGAAAAGACAACTCGCCCTTTCCTTAGAAGTCGCGAGATTTTATGGCAAGAAGGACACACGATGCATGCTTCACAGGAAGAAGCAATTCAAGAAACTTTGAGAATGTTTAAAGTATACGAAGACTTCCAAAGAAATGTCCTTGCACTTCCTGTAATAGTCGGAGAAAAAACAGATAAGGAAAAATTTGCTGGTGCCGAGAAAACTTATACACTTGAAGCGATGATGTACGATGGAGTTGCCCTTCAAAACGGAACAAGTCATTATTTTGGACAACACTTTGCAAAAGCATTTGGTATTGAATTTTTAAATAAGGACAATAAACTTGAGACTCCATACCAGACTTCTTGGGGAGTATCGACACGTATGCTCGGGGCTATAATCATGACACATGGTGATGACTTAGGATTAGTTCTTCCACCTAAAATTGCCCCTATTAAAGTTTATATAGTTCCAATCGGAAAATTAGAAGAAGATAGTCCTGTTATGGTAGCAACTAAAAATATAGAAAACGCGCTTCTCTCAGAGAAAATCACATTTAAAACGGATTTATCGGATAAGACACCAGGATTTAAATTTGCCGAAGCAGAAGTTAAAGGATACCCTATTCGCATAGAAATAGGACCTAGAGACTTAGAAAACGGTGAAGTCACTTTAGTAAGGCGTGATACTTTAGAAAAAATCAAAGTTAAAGTAGAAGATGCTTGTGCATCGGTTAAAGAACTATTAGAGGAAATACAAAAAGACATGTACAATAGAGCCTTAGAGAGAAGAAATACTATGCTTCACTTTGCAAATACTTGGGATGAGATGAAATCTATATCAGAGACTAAACCTGGATTTATAAAAGTCAATTGGTGTAAAGATGCCGCATGCGAAGATAGAGTTAAAGATGAACTTGGACTTAAATCGAGATGCATTCCACTAGAAGATAATGAACCTACGGGTAAATGTGCAATATGTGGTAAAGATGCCAAGTGCCAAGTATATTTTGGAAAACAATATTAGTTTGCACTAGTAAGTGTGAACTTTTTTTTGTATAATAAAATCGGTGAGCAGTATGACCAAAAGTAAAACTAAAACGGTATATAAACTGAAATGGAAAAATCTTTTTAAATTGATTGTATTTTCTATAATTGGGATATGCACTTTAAATGCTACAATTCTCGTATTTAACTTTAGACAGGATTATGAGAGCACCCAAGAACTCATAAATACTATAGATGAGAAAATAAGACTGATAAATATAGTCGATGATGAAAATACTCTAGTGATTGAGCCGAGTGAGGAATTGAGCAAGTTTAATTCTTATTGGAATTATATTAAGATGAGTATGCTTGAAGTTGACTTAGCCCCTTTAAAGAAGATGAATTCTGATACGGTTGGATGGATTCAAATCAAGGGAACATCTATTGACTACCCAGTTGTAAAAAAGAATAATACTTTTTATAAAGAACATTCTTTTAATAAAAGTGAAAACTCAAACGGATGGATTTATTTAGATGAAAAAAACAGCATAGAGAAGATAGATTCTATTACTGTTATACGTGGTAATGACAATATGTTTGATGTACTCTTTGGAGAATTGGATGCGGTTTTTAAAAATAAATGGACCTCTAATGAGGATAATCATGTCATAAAGTTTTCAACGAATGATTATACTTCTCTATTTCAAGTTTTTAGTATTTATAAAAGTGAAGAGGACGCTACAATGTCTTTTGAAGATGAGAGCCAGTATTTGAATTACTTAAATGATATTAAATCTATGAGCGAATATGATTTTAGTACTAGTGCCAATGCAGATGATAAGATTATCAGCATAGTTTCTGAATCACGCGATGAGAACACTTATATACACGCTAAACTCATCAAGATTAAAAAGTTTTGAATTCCCGAGGGAATTCTTTTATTTTTGATTGTAAATTACAAGTCCACTTCTTGCACGAGTTACTACGACATAGTATAAATATTTTTCATCTTCTATGTAAGGATTATCTTTTTGATTATAAGATATGACTGCATCGAATTCGAGGCCCTTTGAGAGATAGGATGGAAGGATGACGACATCTTTTAAAATGGTATCTGTGATTAAACTAATATTTTTATACTTTTTTAAAGCAATATATAAATGCATAGCTTCAGTGCTATTTTTAGTAATAATCCCCACTCTTTTATAATTTTTCTCTTTAAAACGATTCAAATCTTCAAGAATATCTTTCTCTAAGTTCTCCTCTGTTTTAAAAACTACTTCCTCACCGGAGTTTTTTCTCACGGGAACAACATCTTCTATATTTAGTATTCGGTTAGAATAAGTCACAATTTCCTTCGATGAACGATATGCTTTTTTAAGTTCAAAAAGTTTTGTATTTGGGAAAATTTTACCTATTTCATCGAGAGAATGATACTTTATGAATGGGTTTATTATCTGATTTTTATCCCCAAGTATAGTGAATTTTGCTCCTTTAAATATATTTTTTATGAGTCTCAATTCTAGATATGAATAGTCCTGAACTTCATCTATCACTACATGTTTTATCTCACTAGAAACCGGATAACCATTCAGTTCAAAATAGAGATACAAAATACCATATATATCCTCGTATTTGATATTATCCTTATCAAAATTTCCGCCTAAAAAGTCCTCATATAATGTTAGAGCATCTAATTTGAGTTTTAATACGCGCTTTATAGTTTTGCTCATCTTCTCTAAGTTTTTATCGACATCTATATCAAATCTATCGCACAGTTTCTCTGATAAAGACTCTATTCTATCTCTTAATGATAATTTTCTTAATGAATTATGAAACATCTCGTTTAATTCAGTACTAGATACCATGACTTTTTTAAGCCCTATCGACTTAGTGAAATGAAAATCGTTTATAAAGTTTTCGATGTAATTGTCGAGTTCTCTTTTAAAGTTCTCACCGGTTTTATGTTTTATATCATCTATATCGCACTGTTCCATCTTTCCATCATAATATCTCTCTATGAAGTTCGATAGACTTTCGATATTTGAAGATTTTATGTAACTTTTAGCAAAGTCGCTCATCGTAGTCGTTTTGGCATTGTTTTCACCGAGTTCAGGTAACACATTGGAAATGTAATCGATGAATATGTCATTTGGTGAAAATATTAAAATGTTGTTCTCTGTCAAATCTTTTTCTTTATATATGAGATACGCGATACGGTGAAGTGCTATGCTGGTCTTACCTCCACCAGGGGCTCCATCGATTATGACATTTTTATTTGATGAGTACCTTATTATTTCGTTTTGCTCTTTTTGAATCGTGTTAACTATATTAGTCATCTTCTCATCATGCGATTCTATTAAAACTTCCTCTAAAAATTCATCATCAATTTGAATATCATTATCATAACAGACTTTCATCTCGCCGAGTTCTATTTTAAAATGGCGTTTTTGAGTGATAGTACCCTCGCATCTTTCGCCGTGAACATCAAAAAAGGCAGTTCCTCTTTCAAAATTATAATAAAGATTTGATATAGGAGCGCGCCAATCATATACATATGTCTTATCCTTTTCGACACCGGTTATACCGAGGTAAATTTCTTCTCCATTAAAAACTACTTTACCAAAATACGGATTATCTAAACTCCTATACAGTTTATAACTTTTAACTATATCCTTATTTATTAAATCGACATTTAAATCTTCTTCATCCATAGCATTATACATCTCGGCATCGGTCATTTCATGTATGTTTTGCCAAATGAATTTTTTGTTTTTTATGATATCATCTTTATAAAAACTTACCCTTTGTTCTTTTTCTTTAATCTCACTTTTTATGATTTCTTTTGTCTTTTCTAAATAAGTTTTTTCTTTTTCTATTTCATGTGCATTTAA
>JAZQJK010000086.1:0-3053 GCA_045541615.1 Bacilli bacterium | reverse complement strand
ATATTCTTTTTAGTTCTCATCTGCATTGATAGTACACTAAAAATAATCCCGATTACGCCAAATATCTGTGCTATTATAAAGTTACTCATACAATTTAACCTCTTCTCTTTTAAAACTCTTTAGTTAACGCATGCTTTCTTAAACTGATTTATATGAATTGGCCACCGCATACTATAACAAAATATTTTTTACACTATTTTAAGTTTAGCATAATTAAAACTAAAACAAAAGAGAATATATAGTGATTTACACAGGATTTAATCGCTTTTTAAAATTCGTAATTAATGTAAAAGCAGTAAGTTTATCAAAATTAGTTATTTTATTTTTGATAAACTCTATTTTAATACAATTTCACATCCACAGTTTGTACTCATACCAGAGTAAAGTACCTTGTCATTTTCTTTCAATGTAACTTTAATTATTGAGGTCAAACTTTCAAATACTTCCTTTGTCATATTACCATTTTTAGGAGCCTGCAATTTCATTGGGTTATTACATATACATTTTACCTCAAGAATGAATTTGCCCTTTTTAAGTGTAAATTTTATTTTGTCTTCATTATTCGTGATTTCTTTAATACGTGCAAAATTGTAGGTAGCAAATCTATATTCTTTATTATTTATTATAATGCTACAAATTAGTCCTCTTATTTTGAAAAACATAAAAGGGACACAAGCAGTTGCAAACATAAAAGATACCGTTTTATCATCAAAAGTATTCCCTTGACACCAAATGTAATTATGTGGGAAAGATTTACCAAAATCTTTTTCTATATATGAATGTGCATGTTTAAATTTAATTTTTTTGCCATTTATTTTTAATGCACCTGAGCAAGATGAATTCATTAAAAGTATGGCATGATTGCATTCAAGAAAAGGAAAATAACTTAGAGGGCCCATGATATTTGGACTCAGTACACTAGTTTTTATATTTTCGAAATTACTAAATTTGAGTTCCCCTTTTATGCAAATTTCTTGCTCTTTATCTTCTAGATTCAAAACGATTTTTTCTTTTGAAAAAAAATTGTTTTTGATTTTAATAAAAAAAGGATTATTCGAGTATTCAAAATCGTCTAAATCGAATTTTAAGTAATAAGATTTTGAAGGTGTTAAAACTTGTATAAAAGCGTGTTTGTTATGTGCTGATACGGTTATTCCGGGTATAAGTGCAATACCATTTTGGGTATCAGTTATCTTGTAATACCAACCTTCAAAATAGTTTTTATTTTTATATAATAATTTTTCTCCTTGAAATAACTCAGGACTTCTTTTTAAATTTATCTTTTTCATAGTACATTTTATTTTATTACCAGTTTTATATGCAAAAATTGCCAATAATAAAATTTAAAATTTAGTAAAAAATAAAAATGGTGATTTTTATGCCTAATATACACTCAAGTATTTCATTTGCCCTAGTAAATATACCCGTTGTCATGAATCCTATAATTAGAAACAACGACACATCTTTTAACCAACTTCACGCTAAATGTCAAAATAGAATTAAATACGTTAAGTATTGTCCACATTGTAAAGTCGACATTGAAGAAAAAGACATCATCAAGGGCTACGAATATGAAAAAAACAATTATTTGATTTTTAAAAAAGATGAACTCAATAAATTAAAAATGGAAAATGACAAAGAAATTGAAGTAGTATCTTTTATAAATATATCTGAAGTTGACCCTTATTATTTTGAAAAAAGTTACTTTTTGCAAACGGAAAATAAATCAAAGGCATATACCTTATTTTGTGAGGCATTAAAAAAGACAAAAAAAGTCGCACTTGCAAAAACTATTATAGGTACGAAATTTTATTATTGTATATTAAGATTTGAAAATAATGGAATAGTTTTAACTACTCTATATTTTGATGAAGAAGTAAGTATTCCGAAAAATGAATTAAAAACAAAATCAAACGAAAAGGAACTAAATTTAGCAATCAAACTGATAGAGAGTTTATCCGGTAAGTTTGAACCCGAAAAATATAAGGATGAATACCAAGAAAACATTAGACGTGCAATCGATGATAAACTTGAAGGAAAAGAGATAAAAACAAAGAAGAAAAAATCAAAAGAACAAGTTAGTGACCTATTAGAAGCACTAGAAAAGAGTTTGAAAAAATGATAGATTTATGGAAAAATCGGGATTGGACACCGATGCTTCTAGGAGAAGTTTCTGAACCTTTTAATTCAAAAGACTATATATTTGAACTAAAATTTGATGGAACTCGAACCATAATATTTGCAAATAAAGAAACAGTTGAAATATATAATCGAAGAAAACAAAATATTACATACCTATATCCTGAATTACAAAATTTAAAAAACATAGTTAACCAAAATACTATTTTTGATGGTGAAATAATATCTATGGAAAACGGAAAACCTTCTTTTAACAAGTTGCAAAAACGAGCACATTTGAAAAACAAAAGCAAGATTTTGTATCAAACTCAAAAAAATCCGGTAATATTTGTTTGTTATGATATACTTTATGAGAATAAAAATCTAACTGAATTACCAATCTTAAAAAGAAAAGAAATATTAAATAAATACGCGGAAAATGATTACTTTGTCAAAACTAAATACTTAGAAAATGATGGAATAAAACTATATGATGCAGTAAAAATGCTCGATTTAGAGGGAATAGTCGCGAAAGAAAAAACGAGTACTTATGAAACAAGTAAGCGTTCTAATAATTGGTTAAAAATCAAAAATTTAAAAATAGAAGAATTTTTTATAGGCGGATTTATAGAGAAAGAAACAAAGTTTACAATATCTCTAATTTTAGGCGAGTATAAAAACAATAATTTTTACTATGTTGGAAAAGTTGTTTTAGGTAAAAAATCCGAAAAATATAAAAAATTAAAAAAACAAAATCGACTTTCTAAATCCCCATTTTTAGATTATTCAAACAATGATGCTATATACGTTAGACCAAAATACACCTGTCGTGTAAAATACATGGAGAGAACTAAAAACAACCATTTAAGACAGCCATTTATATTTTAGTTGCTCATATAATTATATCATGACAATTTTATGAACAAGGTTTTTTT
>JAZQJK010000085.1:0-2073 GCA_045541615.1 Bacilli bacterium | reverse complement strand
AAATATTATAAAAAAATAGAAAATCATTTAAATACAATTGACAATTAAAATTAATTATCTTATAATTTTCATAGATAGTAAAGGAGAATTTATATGAAGAAAAAAATGGATAGAAAAGGTTTTACATTGGTTGAGTTACTTGCAGTTATCATAGTACTTGCACTCATCATGGTACTTGCAATTCCAAACGTATTATCAAGTGCAAATACTGCACAAAAGAAAACATTCCAAATGTATGGAGAAAAAGTTTTAAACTCTGCTATGACTCTATATGAATCACAAAAACTTTTAAATGATGTAACTAAAAAGACTATGACTATCGGTACTAAAAAGTATCCATGTTATACACTTTCTGATTTAGGTTACGGTGAAGGTACTGGTTATACTGGTGTTGTTTATGTAATTCCATCTACTCTAATCGGTTCAACTGGAACTAATGCAACTACATACCATATCTATTTAACTGATGAGACTTTCGGTTATGAAAGCGTCGAAATGTCAGTAGTTATGAACGATATAAGTGCAGTAGATACACTTGAGAGCACTGATGATATCGCTAAACTTAAAAATACTATGGCAAGTTGTAAATAATGCGAGGCTAAATGCTTTGCATTTTTTAATTTTTAAAGTATAATCTATTCTAGGAGTTGATTATTATGTTGATAATTGGAAGTCATGTAAGTTTTAGTAAAGAACAACTTTTAGGTGCAACAAAAGAGGCACTAGAGTATGGTGCAAATACATTCATGTTTTACACGGGGGCACCTCAAAATACAAAGAGAAGTACAATAAATTATTATTATACTATTGAGGCTTATAATCTCATGAAAGAAAGTGGTATAGCCCTAGAAAATGTCGTATGTCACGCACCGTATATAATAAATCTTGCAAATAACAGTGATATAGAGAAGTATAAATTCGCGGTGGATTTTCTAATTAAAGAGGTGGAAAGGTGTGAATTACTCGGAATAACTAAACTCGTTTTACATCCGGGAAGCAGTGTAGGGATAGATAGAGAGACAGCGATAAATAATATAATATATGCTTTAAACCTTGCACTCGATGTATCAAAAAACGTCTCTATATGTTTAGAGACAATGGCCGGAAAGGGTTCTGAGATTGGACAAGATTTAAATGAGATAAAAACTATCATAAAAGGTATAGAGAAAAAAGAACTCATAGGGGTGTGCCTAGATACGTGCCATTTAAGTGACAGTGGAGTCGATATTCATGATTTCGATGCATACTTAGATGAATTCGATAGAGTAATCGGATTAGATAAAATAAAGGTAATGCACATAAACGATTCTAAAAATCCTCAAGGTGCTCACAAAGATAGACATGAGAACATCGGATTTGGTGAAATCGGTTTTGATGCACTCATAAAAGTAATATATAACTCTCGCTTAGAAAATGTTCCTAAGATACTAGAGACCCCATATGTTGGAGATTCGGATGATGATAAAAACAGACTATATCCGCCATATAAATATGAAATAGCCATGATAAAGAAAAAAGTATTCAATCCAAATTTAAAGCAAGATATAAGAAACAATAAATAGAATTTAAAAAAAGTTTATATTACGTATTGCATAAAACAACTTTAAATGATAAAATTTTAATAGACTAGGAATGATACATTATGGCCAATATCGTAGAGAAATATAAAATTTTTATCGTCATAGCACTTATACTTTGTACATCAGTACTCGTCTCATACGGAGCGTTTTTTACGGTAAAAAATCAAACCGATGATAACAAAATCGTATCGGGATGTTTTAGTACTTCATTTACAGATGGAACTTCAATAAATTTGACTAATGCTTTACCTTTAAGTGATGAAGACGGGCAAAAGACTACACGTTACACTTTTACTTTGACAAATACTTGCTCAATAGCATCGGATTATTATGTGATTATGAATTTCATAGGAGACTACAATGATATAAGCCATTTAAAGACATCAGTAAACGGGAATGCAGCACAAAATGTGTCACTACTCGACTATAACTACGATTTTGACGAACCTGACAATACCTATGCTTCTTATATAATGAAAACTGGTACCCTAAA
>JAZQJK010000084.1:0-4761 GCA_045541615.1 Bacilli bacterium | reverse complement strand
TAAATGTCTTATTTAAGGGAACTTTTAGATAAAGAATAATAAAGTTTATCTATTCACTAGATTATGATGTCGATGTGGTGCATAACCAAAATAAAATATAAAGATTTATAATAAATAATACTTTCTCTAAAAAATTTTTTTACAGCGACATTTGATGTTTTCTAATTTATCAAATGAAAAAAACCTAAAATTTAATAGGTTTATTCTCATACTCAAATTTTATACTGTCATCACGAGTCAACTCATAATAAACTTGGGCGCTTCTCAGTTCTAATTCACGTATTCTAGAATTGTCGCGGTAAATAAAGTTGGAGTTATCTAAGTCTTTTAAAATTCTTTGACCTCTTTCTGTGAATCCTAAAATCCTAAAATTATTTAATGTAATACTTATATCTTCTTTTTCTATTCCGAGTAAGATGTGAATTAGCATTCTTCTAATTCTAGATGTAGTATACCTTTTTGATTTCACTGAATTAATCAAATCTTCATAAGATGTGACCTTTAGTATTTTTCTTTTTAAAACGTTGTCTATTCCCTCGTCAACTCCGAGATACAAACCTAGATTATTATCGGTAAGAATTCTATATTTGATTAAATTAAATAGTTTTTCCTCATCGATATCGTTTATGTACTTTTTATCATACTTAGGAATATAATTAGAGATATCTAAACGATTTTTTAATTTTTCTCGAATGTTTTGAGCGCTTATCATTTCATTTGAACTGGTGATATCGTTAAAATCGTTAGTTCTCTTAATAGGTCTAGGTATGATTTTGGATTTTGATTTCATTATCGCTTTTATATATGCGACAGCGAGAATGTCATTACTTTTAAGTGTGGTGCCTAACACCTTCGAAAGGGCAGTAGGATAATTAACCCCGCTTTTCATAGTTTGTTTAACTTTAGAACCGAAATCTTCATCATCGAGTTGTGCATTTGCCAACTTTTTTAGTAGTTCTACATCACAAGTTTCGCTTCCAAATATCAGTTCATCGACATTTGCTTCATCTAAAATCTTAACAGCCGTTTCAGCAAATATATCCGCAGAGTTTACACCATATAAAACGGGCAATTCCAATACCAAATCTATTCCATATTCAAGAGCAATTCTCGTCTTATTATATTTACTTATTAGAGAGATTTCACCACGTTCTGTAAAGTAGCCCGACATAACTAATACAATCTCTGAATCGGGATGTAATTCTTTAATTTTTTCTATGTGATACAAATGACCATTGTGAAAAGGATTATACTCACATATTATTCCAACTCTTAACATATTTATCACCAACAAGAAAAATTTTAACATTTATTAAAAGATAAGACAAGAAACTTATAAAAAAATCACCTATTTTGAAGTATATTTGATATAATTTAATTAAATATTATTTGAAAGAGGTAATGTGTATGAGTATAATAAGTTATGCATTAAAAGGAAATCTAAAAAGATTTGATGACAATTTAAAAGATATTGCAAAGAAGGAAAATAGAAGTATTACATCGCTACGTTTAAATTTTTTAAAGTCTTTCTTATCGATAGGATGCGGATACAGTGATTATCTGAATTATGAACTATATAATAAAGGTAAAGATGAATTAAAGGAGTATGTCACTATTAAACATCAGGACAAATTTTATGAGATAGTGAGTCCTGCTGAGTACAAGACATTTTTTACGATTAAACCCGAATTTTTAAAAAACTTTAAAAAGTATATTTCTAGAGATTTTTTTGACAATGGTACTTTAGAGGAATTAAAGAAATTTCTTAAGAAACATGAGTGTTTTATGATGAAACCGAAAGATGGACTTGGTGGGCACGGTGTTCAAAAGATGTATACAAAAGATATCAAAAATGTCGAAGAATTTTACAAAAAAGTCGATGAGGAAAAATTCTTTTTAGAGGAATATGTAATTCAAAATGCTGAGGTAAGTAAGATATGTGATAGTTCTGTCAATACGATAAGAATTATGACTTTTGGTTATAACGGCAAATCCGAGATACTTTTTGCAGCGATGCGTTTCGGTAATGGAAATGCTAATGTCGATAACTTTCACCAAGGTGGCATGGGGTGTTTAGTCGACATAGAGACAGGTAAACTCGTCGGTAAGGCATTTAATAAAAACTTAGAATACTTTGATAAACATCCTAAATCGGGTATAAAATTTGATGGATTTCAAATACCTAATTGGGAAAAAGTTAAAAAACTCGTTTTAGAGGCTGCTCTTGTAAATGAACACATTCACGTTGTCGGCTGGGATGTGGCCATTACCGAAAAAGGTGCTACATTTATCGAAGGTAATAGACGTCCGGGCTTTGATTTGGTACAAGTCTTATCTAAGAGAGGGAGAAAAGACATCATGAGACATTGTTTAGATATCATTAATGAAGAAGAAGGGACGAACCATAAGATATGAAAGTATTAGTGATTCCAACTTGGTATCCAAGTGGCGAAGACAAACTGATGGGACAATATCATAAAGATTTCACTCATGGACTTAATAAATATGGAGTGGATGCGGATATGCTTTTTATAGATAGACAAAGACTTAGTAAACCACTGAAATACTTGTTTATGAAAAAAAAGTCTATCGACAAAGAAATAGATTACGACGTCTATATTTATAGAATGCTAAATCTGAATAAATTCGGTTTCGATTTCCAACTTAATAGATACGTTAAAAAACTCGACGGAGCTTTTAAAGACTATTTAAAAACGCATGAAAAACCAGATGTAATCCATGCCCATGTCACCGTTCCTGCAGGTTACGCTGCGTGTAAACTCGGTAAAAAGTACGATATTCCGGTCGTAGTAACGGAGCATTGTGGAGATTTAGAGAGGTTTTATAAAAGGGAAGATTTAAAAGAATATGGCCATTATGTGTTAAATAATTCTTGCTATTCGACTGTGAGTAATTATATGAAGGACATCGTGCTTAAATATACGGATGAATGCTTAGTCATCCCTAATATTGTCGATACGGAAATCTTTAAAAATGACGTAAAACGTGAAATAAAAGGAAATTTTAGATTAGTAAGTGTCTGTGCCCTAAGAGAAGGAAAACGCCTCGATATAGCCTTTAAAGCTATCAAAAATTTAATAGATGAGGGTATGGATATTCATTTCGACATAATCGGGGATGGTTTTTATGAAAAAATATACAAGGAACAGGTCGCTGATTTAAATTTAGAAAAACATGTCACATTTTTAGGGAGAATGGATAAAGAAAAGATTTCTGATGCGTTTATTGGGGAACACGCACTTTTGATAAGTAGCGAACTTGAAAGTTTTGGGATACCCGGAGTTGAAGCTTTGGCGGCGGGGTTACCTGTCATAACAACTGATTGTTTAGGTCCGACTGAATACGTCGATGAAAGTGTTGGAGTGATATGCAAGGTTAATGATGTCACTTCTCTTGAAGAAGCGATAAAGGATATGATTGGGGATTATTCAAAGTATAAGAGAAAAGACTTAGAAAAAAGAGCACAAAACTACAGTGAAAAAAAAGTTATTTTGGACACAATAAAAATTTATGAAGAAGTAATTGAAAAACATAAAAAGTAAGGTGATAGAGATGGATGAAAAATTTATGTTTGAAGCCATAAAACTTGCAGAAGAAGACGCCTCTAATAATTTTAAACATGGCGGGCCTTTCGGTGCTGTCATAGTCGATAAAGATGGAAATATAATTGGAAAAGGCAAAAATTCAGTTATCAAAAATCATGATGCTACTGCGCATGCTGAAATCATGGCAATTCGTGATGCTGGACAAAATATGAAAACATTTAATTTGGAGTCTATGGCGATATATACTAGTTGCTATCCATGTCCAATGTGTTTAGCAGCAATTTTATGGGCAGGAATCGATAAAATTTACTATGCGAATACAAAGGACGATGCGGCAAATATCGGATTTAGAGATTCTGCATTTTATGATATGATTAAACAAAACGATTTCGAAAGTGTCGTGATTAAGCAGATGAGTAGGGATGAAGCGCTCAAAACATTTGAAGAATATCAAAATAACACGGAAAGAATAGAATATTAATTACTATATATAATGAAAGAGTTAAACAAATTAGCTCTTTTTTTTGCAATTTGATTTTTAGAGAAAAAAGTTATCATAAAATGGCGAAAAATGCTTGCATTCTAGGTCTTTTTCGGTTATAATGGAAAACGGTTTGACTGCTTAGATGTGCAAGGTTGCTGATACACCACGATAAGTTGACAGAAATAAGTGATGTTTCAGGTTAATTTGTGCGGAGCAAGTTTATACTAGATGTAAACGAAGGGAGGACATGCAAATGTCAAATAACAAAATTCGTATTAGACTTAAAGCTTATGACCATAGAGTCTTAGATACAGCTTGCGGTAAAATACTAGAAACTGTTAAGAGAACTGGGGGAGAAATATCTGGACCAGTACCACTTCCAACTGAAATTGAGAAGTTCACTGTTCTAAGAGCTGTTCACAAGTACAAAGATTCACGTGAACAGTTCGAAATTAGAACTCACAAACGTTTGATCGAAATTGTTGGTCCAACACCTGAAACAATCGACGCACTTAGCCGTCTAGATTTACCAAGTGGTGTTGACATCGAGATTAAGCTTTAGTTCGGAGGTGTCAACATGAAAGGTATTTTAGGACGTAAAATCGGTATGACTCAGGTTTTCACTGAAGATGGAGTTTTAATTCCAGTTACAGTAGTTGAAGCTACTCCAAACGTAGTGTTACAGGTGAAAACAACTGAAAATGATGGATA
>JAZQJK010000083.1:0-6187 GCA_045541615.1 Bacilli bacterium | reverse complement strand
ACGGCAATATATATTGCCGTAGATTTTCGTATTTTGCCACTAGGGAGTGGTCTATTTTTTTTCCTTGGGTGTAATTTATCTTTTTCTATATCCCTTATATCATTTATAATGTAAATAAATGATGACATAAAACTGAACGATATAAAGCCGAGTATGCACGCAATTACAGAGTTTGTACTTAGTTTACCAAAACATATTAGTGGGATAAAAACCAAAATATTTTTAACCCAATGTTTTACCCTAATTAACTCAAAGTATTTCTTCATTCTTTACACCTCCACAACACAAATCCATTCATAAATGGGCCATAGTATCCCAAATCCTCTTCATTTATTGTATCTAAGTAAGAGGTTTCGTATTCTTTTGTTTTTAATTCCGCATTATAAATAGCACCGTGAAACATTTGACTATATAATTCAAGTTTACATGTATCTGATTCTGTCAATTCCTCAAAAGTTTTAAACTGTTCATTAGAGATTTTGGTGTAATCATATACGTTTCTAGTACTTAAATATAATACAGACAAATTATTAATCAAAATTATTATAACCAAAGCATACATTAATGTTCTAATAAATTTATTTTTGCTTTTATCTAATAAGAGAAGGGCAAAGAAAATAAAGAAGTGTAATTGTGGAAAATACCGTGCCCACCATGATTCTTCTAAGAAAATAATCATTAAAATTGTTATAATTAAAGGGATTACAAACATAGCAAACAATTTTTTATCGGATTTAAATAATTTGAATAAAGCAACTAGTAAAACTACGCTACTTATTATTAATATCCCACTGAAGAAAATACCATTTCCTGAAATTCTTACATCACAATTAGATAAAACAGCAATTTCACTTTTCGAAATACTAAATGGGATTTTGTATGTTGCCTCTAATCCCGAAGCAGCACTTATGTTATCGACTTTAGAAAATGTCGCTATGGCAAATTTTTCAATTGAAGATTTGTCTACAAAATATGCAGGCTGATTTGCAGTCATTATATCCACCTTATTTTCGCCCATCAACGGATAAAATGGATGTCCTTTTTCCAATAGATTTTTTGGATATACTGATAAGCCAACAACAAACACTGAAATTAGAACAGCGATAAACGAGATAATTGTGAATTTTTTAAAAAAACTTATATCGATTTTCTTTTTAAATATTCTATAAATATACCATAAATAATAGCCTAAACAAAATAATCCTGCATAGCCAAACGCTGAGAATTTTATATTTACCATTATTATAAGTGACATAAAATAGACGAGAAAGGATTCCAGTTTATTTTCAAACATATTACCATATTCAAATAGAAAGAAAGAATATATTATCATAAATAAGTATAAATATACCAATAAATCAACATAATTTGTTAAGAATTGACTTCCAATCGTTGTGCAAGTAATCAAACAACAACTAAATAAAAATGGAAACATTATTTTTTCTTTCTTATTTAATAAAAAAGAAAAAACAAAACAAAATAAACTTATTATAGATAGAATATTTAGACATTTACCGCTTTCTACGTTCCCTGTTAGAGAACCAATACACGCTGCAAAAATGTGTGATGCTTTAGCATAATGATTTCCCCAAAGGTAACTACTACTTTTTACATAAATTTCAGTACTATCTGATGCATCAAAGTCCTCCATGTATTCGTAAAGGGGATTCCAGCCCTCCATCATCATACCAATTGTTGCTTTATGATATGAATTTCCATCCCAGGTATAATCGTATATTTTACCATTAATATGTGTCGTAAAAATTATAAGTATTATTGGTAATAATAATGCAATATATGGGTATAAGCTTTTAAAATCTATCAATTTGTTTTTTTTCATTAGAAATCCAATCAAAACACCGGATAATACCAATGATAGCAACGGATAAAAGAATTGAATACTAATTTTGAAAATAAATAATGTAGATGCTATAAGTATATTAAAAAATATAAATGATAACAAAAACAAGCCACAATAGAAAATGCTTTGAGAAATTTTTAAATAATTTATATTATTTTTGTTTTGTAATTTTCTCATACTTCTTTTAACCTCTCAATAATGGCATCCACTATTTTTTCACTAGCATGTCCATCTCCATATGGATTTGATGCTTTACTCATTTTTTCATAAATTAAATTGTTCGTTAATAATTTTTTTGTTTCTTCATAAATTACATCTTCATCGGTTCCCACTAATTTTAATGTACCAGCACTTATTCCTTCAGGTCTTTCTGTAGTATCTCTCAAAACTAAAACCGGTTTACCTAAAGAAGGTGCTTCCTCTTGGATTCCCCCACTATCAGTCAAAATTATGTGAGCTTTATTTTGAAAATTATGAAAATCTAAAACTTCCAGTGGTTCAATCAATTTAATACGTTCGCAGTTATTTAAAACTTCATTTGCAACTTCTCTAACCTTTGGATTCATATGAATCGGATAAATAACTTTGATATCTTCAAACTCTTCAACTATTCTCCTTATTGCTTTAAATATGTTTCTCATAGGTTCTCCTAGATTTTCACGCCTATGAGCAGTGAGTAAAATCATTTTTTCGTTCTCTGAAATCCATTCTAATTCCGGATGAGTATAATTTTCCTTAACAGTCGTATTTAGTGCATCAATAGCAGTATTTCCAGTTACATAAATTTTTTCTTTATCTACATTTTCCTTTAGTAGGTTTTCTTTTCCAGTTTCAGTTGGTGCAAAATACATATCAGTCATGCAATCTACCATTTGTCGATTTATTTCTTCTGGGAACGGAGAATATTTATCATTTGTTCTTAATCCTGCCTCAACATGCCCTATGGCAACTTGATTATAAAATGCCGCTAGTGCACCTGCGAGTGTAGTAGTAGTATCTCCATGAACTAATACTATATCAGGCTTAACCTCTTTTATTACTTTTTCTAAACCTTGTAAGGCATTTGTTGTAACTTCTCCAAGTGTTTGACCTTGTTTCATGATATTCAAATCATAATCCGGGTGAATTTTAAATGTTTCTAGCACTTGGTCTAACATTTCTCTATGTTGAGCAGTTACACAAACGATACATTCGGTTTCTTCTCGTTTTTCTAATTCCTTAACAAGAGGTGCCATTTTAATTGCTTCCGGCCTTGTACCGAACACACACATTACTTTAATCATTGTTTTCACTCCCTTTATTATTTTTATCTATAAAGTCCAAAATTTCATTTGCTTTATTTGTCCATGTATTCTCCAGTGCTTCTTTTCTTAAAATCTTTTTATAATTCTCATCATCATGTTTTAACATGGCTTCTTCTAACTTTTCTATGAACTCCTCATGATTCTTTGCCCGCATAACTGATTTATATTTTCTACATTCGGGTAAATCGGTTGTAACTATAGGTTTTTCCATTGACATATACTCAAATACTTTAACAGGACTTGTTGATAAAGTTATTTCATTTATTATAAAAGGAATAGTTAACACACTACAACAATTTCCATATTTTATTAGTTCTTTATACTCGACTGTACCTATATAATATACATTTTTTAAGTATTTAAAGTAATCATACTGTGCGAAAGATTTATCATAATCAATTCCGATTAAAAGAATATTCCAATCAGGATGTGCTTTAGCAACCTTTTCAATTAAATCATAATCAAACCATTTTGCAAGTGCACCATAGTAACCGACAATTGGTTTATTTTCTCCCACTATTTTTTTGATATTTTGGGGTACTGCCAATTTTTTGGTAATGTGAAAATCTTCATAAACCACGCCGTTTGTCGATAATAGTATATTTTCTTCGCTTCCTCGTAAATTTTTAGCCTTGTTATATAGGTGTTCAGCAGTAACTACGACCGGAAATTTTTTGTTTTTAATTACGTATTTGTGCCTTTCTATCAGTTCTCCAGATATTGAAGTTAAATCTTCATGTAAATCATCAATGTACTCATATAATAAATTATTTCCTCTTTTTAAAATAGATTTTAATTCTTTTAAAAAACAGCCGTTCATATTTGCGCACATATAAAGCGTATATCTTGGTAACTTTCTTTTTAAATATGGATATAAATTCGTCACATATAAATTATCTTGTATCTTTTCAAAACCATCGATATTATCATTTATATTAGTTGTACAATAAAAGAATAAACAGTCTTTTTCTGCAAAATGTATTGCCATATGCTGTGGTCTTTGATACATTTTCATGTTCCAATCGTAACCGGGGTAAAATAACATTATTTTTTTATTAGGGTTTTCCTTTAAAATTTGTTTTAATTCCCTTTTATATTTTACATTTTCTCTTTTGAAGAGATTTTTAATTTTTTTTATTAAAATCACTATTACTTTTTTGATTGCCCTGAGAACTTGCCACACAAAACTGAGTATTCCGTGATTTTTTAAATATCTATAATTTAATCTAGCAAATCGCTCAAAATTTATTCTCTCGAGTTCATTAGTGTAATAAATTTTTGCATATTCTAGGTCTTCTGAGACATTTTTTAATCTATTTTTTAACTCGACATTTTCCTCTTTTAATTTTTTTATAATTTCCTTATCATTCTCGTACTTCTTCATGTAAATTACACATCCTTATGTTCCATAAAATTTTTATATTCATCACATATTTCTTTGCCACCAATTTTTTGAATGACACCCTTTTCTATCCATACAACTTTATCACACATTTTTTTGATTTGCTCAAGTGAATGTGATACAAATAGGACAGTTGTTCCACCCTTTATCATACTGAGCATCTTATTTTCGCTTTTCGACTGAAATGCGATGTCACCTACTGAAAGAATTTCATCAACGATTAATATTTCAGGTTCCACTATAGTCGCGATTGAAAACGCTAGTCTGGCAACCATTCCTGAAGAAAAATTTTGCACAGGTACATCTAAAAATTCTCTCAATTCGGAAAAGTTAACTATTTCCTCAAACTTAGAATCGATTAATTCTTTAGAGTATCCCATGATTGCTCCATTTAAGTAAATATTTTCTCTAGCGGTTAACTGTGGATCGAATCCGGCACCGAGCTCTATCATCGGACAAATATTACCATAGACATCAACATGACCTTTAGTAGGTTTCATTACACCTGCTACCACCTTTAACAACGTTGATTTGCCGGCGCCATTACTGCCTATGAATCCGACAACTTCACCCTTTTTAATTTTAAAATCCAAATTCTTTAAAGCCCAAAATTCATTATTTTGTCGCGAAATAGGTTCTTTTTTCTTAAAAAGATTTATAAATCCTTGTTTTAAAGAAAAACCTTTTTCAATTCCTAAATTAAAACGCATCGAAACGTTTTCTACATTTATCATAATATCATTTTCCATGTATACTACTCCTTTCTTTTATGATTATCATATACTAAAGATTAGACATAATATATGAATTTATCCTGATTTTTCTTGAATACAAAGATGCCGATTATGAATACTAAAACTCCAGAAATAAAGCATCCTGCAAACTGTAGTGCACTTGGACAGGCGTGATAAAGTATAATTGTTCGTGCAAAATCTATGAATTGGTAAAGAGGATTAAATTTTAATATAAATGCAAAATTTGGATTCAGTATTTTAATATCATACATGATTGGAGTTAAATATGTCCATAATGTAGTGATTATACCGTATATATAAAACATATCTCTTAAAAATACTGCAACTGTTGATAAAATTAGCCCCATTCCAATCGTAAATAAGAACAGACAAATAAATGAAAATGGTAATAGTAAATGCCATAGGTTTAAACCAGTTCCTGTTAAAAGTATTACAAAATACAGTGGAATTAAAGTCAGTAAAAAGTTGATTCCGACGAAGATGCATTTTGATAACGGAAAAATGTACTTAGGCATGTAAACTTTATTTATTAAGCCAAAATTACTAACTACACTGCTCATCGCTAAGTTGGATGCTTCGCTAAAATAATTGAAATAGACAAGTCCAATCATCAAATAAGCTACGTAACTTACTCCAGGAGTGCTTATTTTAAAGACGTTTGAAAACACTATAGCCATAACTGACATCATCAAAACCGGATACAATAAACTCCAAAGTATACCGAGAAAACTTCGCTTATATTTTACCTTAAAATCTCTAGATACTAATTGCTCTAATAAAAATTTATATTTAGTGTATGTGTACTTTAAGTTATTTAATATTTTTTGCATAGTTATCCTTTCTCTTTTCTTTACTCAATTATACT
>JAZQJK010000082.1:0-2418 GCA_045541615.1 Bacilli bacterium | reverse complement strand
TAGAGAAATTGCACCAATATTTTGTTTATAAACCCATAGGTAAATGGTATTGTGATTCTCAATTATGTCCTCTAAAATCTTACTACCAATACCCTTTCCTCTATATTCTTTTTCTAAATAAATTTCATCTAATAATACACCATCATTTTCATCGGTGACAAGTAATGCTCCAACTATTTTATCACTTACCACAATGTTTTTATAATCATCTATTTCAGCATGAATACTAGTATGTATATAATCATTTATTCTTTTTATTTCATCATTTGATAACGAATCAGCATATTCAAATATCGTTTCTTGTTTATACTTAATTAGTCTATTAATATCTTCTTTTGTTGATTTAACCAGCATATATTCCATGTACAATAACCTCCTAGTTTCTTTTTTAATAAAACATCATTTCGAGTAAATCGATATTTAATCGCATTTTTTCCATATATTTAAAATCATATTTTTCATTTAAATCATTGTACTTAGATACGAATAGTTCATAATCGATTGTAAAAATATCCAAATAATCTTGAATTATATCCTCAATAAAGTCACAACCGTTTAGTTTTAGAAAACAGATTATTTTATTCATGTTTTCATCATTTAGGTTTTTAAGTGTACCTAGTGAATAAATACTAAGGTCATCCATCATATTTTCTTATCCCTTATTACGATTTTTGTTACATCGATATTATATATTTTTTTTAGATTAGAATTGCTCATACTCAAAATAGGATTTAAAACGTTTTTACCATTTTTTCTTATTATCACTAAATCTATGTCATTCTCTATTAAGTACTCAATAAGTTTTCTTTGAAGTAAAACATTTCTTCTCAAACACTTGTTAGTGATAAATTTAGATATCTTATATTCCTCAAAAAGTTCAATAGTCGCTTTTATATTTTTATATGATAAGTTAAAGATGCTTGGAACTAATAGGTGTTTGTAAATAGGGTTATCCCATTCGGGCATTCTGAGAATTTTTTTTATATCTTGGTATGAACTATGCCAAATGTTTGGGGTGAGTAAATTTTGAAATTTCGCATCATTCCATTCGGACATTTTAAGCACACTTTTAACATTGTCAGGCCCACTTTGCCATATGCTAGGGCCGAGAAGTTTTTGAAATTTTTTATCATTCCATTCAGGAAAAGAAAGTATAATTTTAATAGTTTCAGGACTGCAATTCCAAATCGTAGGTGTGAGCAAAGGTCTATATTTTTCATCTCTAAGTTCTTTTAATTCAAGTATTGCCTTGACATCTTTATAAGTTCTCTTCCATATATTTGATGTTAAAAGACCCCTAAATTCATCTGCTTCCCACTCGGGCATGCTGAGTATATTTTTAATATCTTCTAAACTTCTTTGCCATATATTTGCAGTTAAAAGATGAGAAAATTTCGGATTATTCCACTCAGGCATTTCGAGAACATCTTCTATAAACTTTAAAGAACACTTATATAATAATTCTGACTTTAAGTTTTGTTTATCCTTAAATAATTCATCAATTATTTTATATTTTTCAAAATCCCCCATGATTTCACTTCCTTACTATTTTTATTCTACACTTCCCACTTTTGTAAAGGGAAAGAAAACAAACTTTGTAGTACCAAGTATTTTATCTTTAGATATGCACCCTACAGCACGACTATCTTTAGATACTTCTCTATTATCTCCGAGGACAAAATATTCCTCGCTTGTACAATAATCTTCAAAATCTGATGTTTCACCAAATCCAAATTCGTTTTTAATAATTTTTCCATTTATTGATAATTTTCCATTTTTATAGGCGACATCTTCCTTGGGTAGTCCTATAACTCTTTTTATTATCTTTTCATCCCCTATATCGATTACGACTATGTCAAATCTATCTATATCGTTTCTTTCATATTTAGTTAGAATCATTAAATCTCCATCTTCTAAAGTAGGATACATCGAATCACCGTTTACTTTAATCGGTGTCACAATAAATGTCCTTATTAGAACAACTACTAAAATGATAATAACGTAACTCAATATTTCTTTAAACTTCATACTTTAATCTCCAATCTCTAATTTCCTAAGTCATTATATCATACATTTAAAAAAAATTATATCATGCTGTGGAAACTCTCAAAAATTTGCCCCCGGGCTTTCTCAAACGAAAACCCGGGGGTTCACCATAACCTATAATTCGGTTTATATTTCTTTGTCTTTGTGTTTCATTTTGTTCTCTCAAACGCGGGTCCTCAGCATCCCGGCGCGCGGAATACCTCGGACTTGCACAGTTCTTCCACTCCACCTTTTTCGGGAACGTTACAACTAGTGCCGGCGCCGAAAAAATGAGGAGTCATTTTTCGGGCACTCTACGTTCTTTGTTTGGGTGGGCTCATGCCTTACCGCGTACTCTATCGCCTTTCGCTTTCAGCTTCAGTCGGCAGTGAG
>JAZQJK010000081.1:0-1985 GCA_045541615.1 Bacilli bacterium | reverse complement strand
GCTGCTATTACAAATGTCAAACTGTCTACTCTATCTAAAACTCCACCATGACCTGGTATGAGATTAGAAAAATCCTTTATATCTCTTTCTCTTTTAATGGCACTATAAAATAAGTCTCCGAGTTCACATACTATTGAAAGCACTAAAAGTACGAATAACACTTTAGAAAGCGGTGCTGCTGCGATAAATGTCATGTAATATATCGAAGTGATTATAGTACCCATAATTGCGCCACCGATGTAACCTTCCCAACTTTTCTTAGGACTTATCTTAGTGGCTTTGTGTTTACCTATTGCCATACCTGTAAAGTATGCAAATGTATCGGTCAAAATCGTTACTAGAAGGAGCATAAAAAAGTATGCTTTTTCATATATCAAAATATTAGTTGCAAGGTTGAATACTATACCTAAAAATATTACAAATCCTGCGAGTTCAAAGGCATCTTTGCACGTATATTTCTTACTGCTATAATAAAAAATAGTTGGTAAGAAAAGTGCTAAAAATGTAAACATCAAATATTTATAATCGAGTCCAAGTGTGCTATAGAGTATATCATTATTAGAAAACACCAATAAAAGCATCACTAATAGCCCTATAACGACTACACCTTTTGGATAGTTTTTCATCCCCTTTAATTCGATTATCTCTTTATATGCGAGTATGGACAAAAGACCTACTCCAATTTTAAATGGTAGTCCACCTATGATTAAAAGTGGTATACAAATTGCAAGCATGATTGCCGCACTCATGATTCTCTTTTTCAAATTTTATCACCTACTCTCCATTATAGATTAAATTCTTAAAAAAATAAAGACCTTTTAAACTCATTTATTTAAAATTTCGTCTAACAAAAAGTCTCTTTCACTTCTTCCATTAATTATGTTAGTTCTATTTTTATACATCTGTTCTTTTTTAAACACTTTCTTCTTTAACTTGAAGTCAAATACTCTATTCATTCTCTCTAAATAAAATCTCATCATTATAAAATCTCTATCTTTATATTCTTTAATTACCATGAATAAAAGGAATGTAAAAACGAGTATATTTTCTTGTACGTAGGTGAAATTATTCAGTATGATGATGAAAAATGTGATTATAGAGACAATCATACTCACTAGAAAAGTTTTTTTATATGGCATTATGAGTTCTTCAAATAGTTTGACTATTTTGTATCCATCAAGTGGATTTATCGGTATTAAGTTAAATGCTATTATCGTAATGTTATAATTTCTCATGAGTGTATAATCTAAGTCGCTTATATATGAGTATGAGTTTAGTATATATATGATTACACCGAGTAATAATTGAAAGAATATTCCGCCCACCGCGATTAGTAGGTCCTCAAATATATCTTCTGATAAGTTTGATTCTATTTTTACAAGTCCTCCAAATGGAAGTACTTCTATCTCAGTTATCTTTCTTTTGAAAAATTTTGCGATAATGATATGTCCGAGTTCATGAATTAGTATTATTCCAAAAGCGATTAGTAAGTATTTTATAAGGCCAGTTAATAGTGCTACAAGGGTTATAATATATGTTAAAATGTTTATTTTAATCTTCGGTAATTTCATCGTAACTCAAATATTCTCCATTTTTTTGAAAGGTCATATAAAGTGTATTTCCAGTAGCAGTTCCTAAAAGTGTACCCTCTGTGACATAATCATAGAGTTCTACCTGCATGTTTTGAATATTTGAATACCAATAATCGACTTCATCTATTCCTTGCACTATGACTGTGTTACCAAGTCCTTCCTTTTCTCCAATGAATACGACTATTCCGGATTTTAAAATCGGCATTAAGTAGTTGTTTGCTACCTTAAAAGAATAACCATCTTTGTAATCAGTTATCTCATCATAAATGAATTTTTCATTGAATACAGTTGCACTTTCTTCGTTTAAGTTTTGAAGTGGTATGATGTTTCCAAAATATTTAGTATATAAATTTGATATTTTAGTGAAGGATAGATTTTTTTCAAATATATTTT
>JAZQJK010000080.1:0-10197 GCA_045541615.1 Bacilli bacterium | reverse complement strand
GCCTCCGACTTTATTGAGCGTTTTCACAGTATTGCGCATGAATAAAATTAAAAAGAATGCTAAGTTCGAAGAATATGATAAATTTGAAGTTACAACTAAGGGTAAAGAAGAAGTTAAAAGTTGGCCTTATGCAATTATCTTTGGAATCTTATTCCTAGTCACAGTGCTAGCATACTTCCCTTGGTCTACATTCGAAATCACACTATTTACTGACATTACAACTTGGGTTAATGAGTTAGCATTATTCGATGCACCGATTATTTCATACTTCTTTGGTGATTTTACTGAATTCGGTAAATGGGATATTTTTACTATCCAGTTCGTAATGCTTGCTACAACTGTACTCATTCATTTCGTTTCTAAAATTTCTTGGGATGAAATATTTGAAGCTTACGGTGTAGGGTTCAAAAAAATGGGTTATGTAGTTGTAGTACTCTTAATGGTTTACTTTATTTTAGAGTTAACTGTTATGTTCCCAGTTATTCCAGTACTAGTTGATTACATTTGTAGTTTAGCAGATGAATTCAATATACTAGGTGCTATGCTTACATTTGTTGCATCTTTAGTGGCATCAATATTTGGTGTCGAAATGCAATATGTCGTAAGTCTTGCTGGAAACTACTTAGCAACAACATACGCTAGTGCTACTAATGTGATAGCCATTATTATTCAATCTGCATTCGGTTTAGTAAGTTTCATAGTTCCATCAAGTGCTATACTAATGGTCGGACTTGCATACTTAAATATCCCTTATAAAGATTGGTTCAAACACATTTGGAAGTTCTTACTTGCAATGTTAGTGGCAATTATAATCATAATAATTATACTTGCTCTATAAAAAACTTGTTTTATGCAAGTTTTTTTAATTCAAAAAACAGTTCATCCAAACTAATGCAATATAAGTTGCATAATTTAATTAAGTTATCATAATCAGGCAAACTTATTCCTTGTTCCCAGCGACTGATTGCCTGTCTACTAATATATAACTTTTCAGCAAGTTGTTCCTAAGTATAATTATGTTTTATTTCTCAATTCTTTTAGTTTATATCCGATTTTTTCTTGCTCCACTAATATCACCTAGGAAAAGATTATCATACTGATTTAATTACTTAAAGCAATTTTTGATTGCTCTTATTCTAAGTAGTGTTTTTTTCCTTTACAATAATTTAGTTTTTGGTATAATTATTCCGAGAAATTAATCTCATTATATAGAAGGTGATAAACTTGAAAAAAGTCGTAATATTTGGAGGGGGTACCGGTATATCCCACTTGCTTACTGGATTAAAATTATTTCCTGTCGAGGTAACCGCGGTCATTTCAGTGAGTGATGATGGGAGTAGCACTGGTAAACTAAAAGAAGAATTAAATATTCCAGCCGTTGGAGATGTCGGAAAGGTACTTCTTGCTATGGCGAACGTCGATGAAGAATTCAAAGAGTTACTTAGATATCGTTTTACAAAAGAGAGTTCACTTTTAAATCACCCAGTAAGAAACATACTTCTTGCTGCTTTAATCGATTTAAAAGGTAATCTCACCGATGCGACAAAATACATGTGTAAACTCTTAAACGTAAATGGAACAATACTACCACTTTCTGAGGATAAAGTGGAACTCATAGGTGAGAGTAAAAACGGTGCTGAATATAAGGGTGAGACATCAGTATCAAATAATGCTAGGTATATCAAAAAACTGAGATATGACCACGATATAAAAGTATCAAACGAAGTTATAAAAAAAGTACTCGAAGCAGATTTAATCATACTAAGTTCGGGAAGTCTATATACTAGCATATTACCTCACCTCATCGCACCAGAAATACAAAGCGCTTTAAAAAACTCTGCAGCACCTATAATGTATGTATCTAATCTAGTAACACAACCCGGAGAAACAGATAATTTCACAGTAGCAGACCACGTTAAAGTTCTAAATGAATACATGAAAACTCGAAAGGTAGATGTAGTTATTACCAATAATGGAGAAATGGACCACGAAACAATAGACAACTACTCTTTAAACGAACATAAATCTCCTGTAGACGTAGATATAGATAAACTTAAAAAATTAGGGGTAAAAGTGATTTCAGAAAAATTAGCAACTATAGAAAATGGCATGATTAGACATGATTCACTAAAGACATCATATCACATATTCTCATATCTAATGGACGGTGAATAAAATGACTTTTACTACTAAAGTTAAAAATGAAATATCAGAGAGCATGTTAAATGAGATAGAAAATAGGAATTTACTTCTTGGATATATTTTTGTAAATACGGATTTAGGTTCAGAGAAAATATTTATCTCATTGGAAAATCCTAGTGTAGCTAATAAACTTTTTAAAACCCTTAAATACTGCTATAACATGGATGCTAAAGTGACCGTTCGAATGCAAAAAAAATTCATGATGAAAAAGGTATTCATTTTTGAACTTCATGATAAAAAGAAAATCTTTAAAAAGGAATTAGAGACATTATACCTAGGGGATAAGGAGAGCATGGAGGCCTTTATAAAGGGTGTATTTCTCGCAATTGGTAGCATTAATGACCCAGAAAAAAGTAGATATCACTTAGAACTCTTATTCCCGGATGAAGAAAAAGCAAAGTACGTATTAAAAATATTAGATACATTAGATTACAATTTCAAATTTATAAAAAGGGATAAAGGCTTTATGTTATATTTAAAGGCCAGTGAAGAGATAAGTGACTTTTTAAAATTATTAGGGGCGGTAAATTCACTATTTTATTTTGAAGATATACGGATTTATAGAGACCACACTAATATGGTAAATAGATTAAACAATTGTGAACAGGCAAATCTTGAAAAATCGCTTCGCACGAGTGATAAACAACTGGAGATGATAAAATATATGCAAAAGGAGGATTATTTTTCTTTGCTAGATGAGAAGACAAGACTCGTATGCGAATACCGCCTAAAATATCCAGAGGTGAGTTATCAAGTACTCGCCGATATAATGAGCACTGAAATCGATAGAAAAGTGACTAAATCTTACATTAATCACCATTTTAGAAAAATAAGTGAAATCTACGATAGGGTACTCAAGACTGAAGACAAAAAAAATTAAAAGATTTGTCTTTTTTTGTACAATTAAGATATTTTTTAAGTAAAAAATAATAATATATGATAAAATATAAAAGTAAGGATGATATTATGGGGAATAAAATAAATGTAAATATGTGTAATTTGTTTAGCATTTCTGTAGATGCTGGAACTACGATAAGTGAACTTGTAAAGGATTATAAAAAAGTAACTGGCAAATGTGTCATGGGTGCTAAAATTAATAATCTTATCGTCGATTTTGATACAGTTCTAACTGAAGATGTGAGAATAGATTTTTTCGATTATAAAGATTCAGAAGGTAATAAAATATATCAGTCAGGTTTAAAATTCGTAACTCTACTTGCTGTGCGTGAATTATGGAATAAAAACGTACAATTCAAGTATTCACTCGATAAAGGGATATATACTGAAATAGATAAAAAACTAAGTGATGAAGATATCGAAGAGTTAAAAATAAAAATGCGTGAAATAGTCAATTATGATTTCCAAATAAGAAAAAGAGTGACAAAGAGAAAGGATGCAATAACGTATTATTTATCTACGGGTGATACGGAAAAAGCAACTAATATTTCTAATTTACCTAATGGATATGTCGAACTCTATGAAGTGAATCATGTGTATAATTATTTCTACAGTGATATGCCCAATAGTACTGGAGAACTCGGATTGTTCGATATAGAAAGAGTAAGTAAAAATTCAGTTATTTTGATGTACCCAAAAGCAGAGACAAAATGGCAAATACCTAAGTTCAATTTTAATGAAAAGATTTATGATGAGTTATTAAAATATAATAAATGGACAAAATATATGGGGATAGAAAGTGTCGCTTCCTTGAACAAACTCGTATCTGAAAGTAAAATACAAAAATTTATCATGATGAACGATATATTTGTCAATGACAGTCTTTATGTCGTAGCAAAAGATATAGTAAAAAAATCTAAAAACGTAAAAATGATACTAATTGGAGGACCGAGCAGTTCTGGAAAAACTACAACTGCCCATAGGTTATGCACTTATCTAGAAACCTTCGGCGTTAAACCGATTGTAATTAGTGCAGATGATTATTTCAAAGAAAGAGATGAGTCACCCGTTGATGAACACGGCAATTTAGATTTTGAATGTTTAGATGCAATAGATTTAAAACTCTTCAATATGCAGATGAAAAAACTTCTAAATAGAGAAGAAGTCAAGATGCCGACATATAACTTCATCACAGGTGAAAAGGAATATATTAAGGAACCTATAAAACTAGAAGATGATAATGTACTTTTAATTGAGGGACTACATTGCCTTAATGATGCAATGACTAAAAGCATATCGAGAGATAATAAGTATAAAATCCTAGTTTGTCCTTTCACTCCACTTGGTTTAGATAAGCACAATCATCTATCGACAACTGATATGAGGCTCATGCGTAGAATAGTCAGAGATAATAGAATGCGCGGAAGTGATGTCGAAGATACGCTTAAAACATGGCCACAAGTAAAAATGGGTGAAGAAAAGTATATTTATCCATACATGGGTGATGTGGACGCAGTTTTAAATACCGCGTATGCTTATGAAGTGGGCATATTAAAAGTCTATGTTGAACCTTTATTGTACAGTGTTCCACTACATTCAGTTCATTATGAAGAAGCGAGAAGATTGCTTGGATTATTAAAAACATTTTACCCGATTAATAGTGAATACATAAGTTCAGATAATACTTTAAGAGAATTCATCGGGGGAAGTATATATGAAGGGAGAAATTTATGAGTAAAAAAATAGCTATAAACGGTTTTGGAAGAATAGGAAGAATAGTCTTTAAGGAGATGATAAAAGACCCATTTTTCGAAATAGTCGCGATTAACGACTTATCTAGTGCAGAAGAACTAGCATATCTGTTAAAATATGATACGATACACGGTCGCCTAAATTGTAAAATAGAGGCTGATGAAAGTGCGATATATTATGAAAATAAGAAAATTAAAGTGTTCTCTGAAAAGGATGCTTCACTTTTGCCATGGGCTGATTTAGAGGTGGACCTAGTACTAGAATGCACGGGCGCATACACCAAACTAGAAGATGCCAAAAAACACATATCTGCGGGTGCTAAACATGTCGTGATAAGTGCTCCAGGGAAAGGTGATATGAAAACGATTGTTTATGGTGTAAACGAAAAAACATTAGATGGAACTGAAGAAGTTATAAGTGCTGCTAGTTGTACTACTAACTGTCTTGCACCGGTTCTAGATGTTTTAAATAACAATTTAGGGATTGAACTCGGTTTTATGACTACAGTACATGCATATACAAACGACCAAGCCAATCTCGATGTACAACACAAAAAGGGCTATAAAAGTAGGCGAGGAAGAGGTTGTGCTCTAAACATAATACCGACTTCCACTGGTGCAGCAAGCGCAATCGGAAAGGTAATTCCTGACCTCAATGGAAAATTATCCGGTAATGCACTTAGAGTGCCTGTCGGCGACGGTTCTATGATTGATTTGACATTGAAACTCAAAAAGAATACGACTGTTGAAGAAATAAATGAGATTTTTCAAAAAAATACTAATGAAGTTTTAAGTTACACCACAGACCCAGTAGTTTCTAGTGACATAATAGGAGAAGGATGCGGTGCATTAGTTGACGGACTTCTCACTGAGATAGTCGATGTGGATAAAGGACAGTTAGTTAAAGTCATAGCATGGTACGATAATGAATTCGGTTATTCTATGCAAATGATAAGGACAATTAAATACTTTTTAGGTAAATAATAAGAGCAGTTTTGGGATATTTTTCCAAAACTTTTTAAATGACCGAATTTGACTAAATACATAAACTATGGTATAGTATGCACTGTTCTTACAGGAGGTTTGGACATAAAATGAAAAAAATTATGACTAATGTCATTAAAAATATAATTTGCTTATCAGTGATAATTATTCCCTTGCAAATCGGTGTGAATTTACTAAGAGGAAACATAACTCATGATTCTGCGGTAGTTGAAATAATAGAAGAAGAGCCATCCCCGAGAAAAACTAAGATAGTCCTTTTAGATTTAAAAAATGAATACTGTGATATTTGGTGTTATCTCGATTATAAAGAAAATGAAATAAGGTTTTTAAGTGATACCTTTGGAGTTGAATACGTTGATGTCATAAACGAACTTGTAAACATAAACAAAGAAAGCGAATACGACAAATTAAATATAGGTAAACTTAACAAAAACGAAAAATATAACTCTTTTGAAGAGGGTTTAATAGAGTATCTATATGTATATGTGAAAAAATACCCAAATAGAGTTGACAATACCAAAATATCATTTCAGGGCGATAAGCAATACATAATAGATTTAATAAATTATTTCGTTGGAATATATTCAAACGTAGATTATTTAACTGCTGTATCTATCGGTGCAGCAGAAAGTGGACATTTCACCGCTAAATATATGCTTAATGCTAATAACATTTATGGAGGCATGAGTTCAAATGGTCTCATAAAATATAAAAATATAGAATATGGAGTTTTATCATACATAAGACTCTTATCTAGAAATTATTATGGTAAAGGATTAAATACTTTAGAAGAAATAGGTAGAGTTTACTGCCCAACATATGATGCCCATGGTAATAAGGTCGCTAGTAGTCATTGGTTAAATTTAGTGAAATCAGTGTCCTCTAGATATAAAAATACCTATTCAGATGTAACTGTTATGCAATTAATGAACGATTGAGTTTGATTACTCAGTCTTTTTTTTGTATAATTATAATGGGAGGTAAAAATGGATAGAAGAGATAAGACAAACTATTATCTAGATATAGCAGAAACTGTTCTCGAAAGAAGTACTTGTGTTAGACGCTGTTTCGGTGCTGTTATAGTCAAAAATGATGAAATAATTTCAACGGGATATAATGGTTCACCTCGTGGAAGAAAAAACTGTGGAGACTTAGGTTACTGTATGCGAGAAAAACTCGATATACCGCGTGGCGAAAGATATGAGATGTGTAGAAGTGTGCATGCAGAACAAAATGCAATAATAAGTGCTAGTAGAGCCAGTCTTTTAAATTCGACGTTATATCTCGTAGGAAAAGAAAAAACAAGTGGAGAATATGTGCCCAATCCTGCACCTTGTATGTTTTGCAAAAGATTCATAATAAATGCAGGAATAAAAGAAGTCGTTTTACGCAATAATAAAGATGATTACACAATAGTAAGTGTAGATGAATACATCGAAAATGATGATTCACTAGAGGGGAAGTTTGGATATTAATGGTAAATTATTTAAAAAATATTGATGTTAAAAATAAAAGAGTGATATTAAGAGTCGATTACAACGTGTCTTTATATGATGGAGTTATTTCTAGTACTAAAAAAATCGATAAATCACTCGAAACGATTGATTACTTAATTAACGAAGGCTGTAAAATAGTTTTACTTAGTCACTTTGGAAGGGTTAAAACTGAAAACGATAAAGAAACAAATTCTTTAAAACCCGTTTACGACTATTTAAAAAGTCTGGGTAAATACGATATTTTATTTTCTGAAGTCGTCATGGGTGACAAGCTTGATAACATAGTAAAAAATTTAAAACCCGGCCAAATAGTTTTAGTAGAAAATACGAGATATATGGATTTAAACGGAAAATTAGAAAGTAACGCGGACCCACAACTTTCGATGTACTGGGCCTCTTTAGGCGATATATATATAAACGATGCATTTGGTACTATGCATAGAAATCATGCTAGTATAACAGGAATCCCTAAATACTTGCCAAGCGCGGTTGGTTTCTTGGTGGAAAAAGAACTCGAAAATTTAAAATGTCTAATAGAAGAACCTCCACGTCCATTCGTTGTGGTCATGGGAGGAGCAAAACTTGATGACAAGATTAATCTCATCTATAGTCTTATAGAAAAAGCAGATTATATTCTTTTAGGAGGCGGAATTGCAAATACTTTCTTAAAGGCAGCAGGATATAATGTAGGGGCCAGTCTAGTAAGTGATTCATCTTTAGAAGTGGCAAAAGCACTCATGCAAGAATTTCCGGATAAAATAAAACTGCCAAGAGATGTCGTGACTATGCCTACCTACAGTGATACTTGTGAACTCAAATTAGTGGAGAATGTTGGCATAGATGATGTGATAGGAGATATCGGCAGTCATGCCCTACAAAATTATAAACATTTTATAGACAACGCCCAAACTATCTTTGTAAATGGGACAGTTGGTAAATATGAAGAATTACCTTTTTCGAATGGCACACACGAAATTCTTAATCACATAGCAAATTCGAGGGCTAAAAAAATCATCGGTGGCGGTGATGCGGGCAGTGCTGTCAAAAAATTCGAACTAAATGATAAGATGGATTTTGTTTCAACTGGTGGTGGTGCAACACTTTCGTTTATTGCAGATAAAACACTGGTAGGGATTCAAGCGCTTGAGGAAAAAAATGAAAAAAATATTTATTAACTTAAAAGATTGGTTCAATTTAGAGGAAAATATAGATTTCTTAAAAGGATTAAATGACATAGATGCCATTGTGTTTCCTTCAATGCCTTATCTTCATTTGTATGCTAATTCTAATTTAGAGATTGGAACTCAAAACATTTCGCCATATGAAAGTGGTCCACATACAGGTGAAATATCAGGGGAACACCTTAAAGATTATAATATTAAATGGGTGATTTTAAATCATAAGGAAAATTCTGACATCGAGGAAGGTTTCTTAGCTCAAAAAATCCAAAATTCAATTAAAGAAAACTTTAAAACAATCATTTGTATTAATGAAATGAACGAGGTACATATCCAAAAAATAGTTTATATTTTAAAGAACGTTGAAAACTTGAATAGTATTTATTTTGCATATGAACCGGCCGATGATATTCCATCCGAACAAAGTATAGAGGACATTGAAAATTTGTTGACAATTTTAAAACGCGAATTGAGGAATGATTTCAAAATGATTTTTGGTGGTAATATTTCGGCAAGCAATATCGTTGATTATTTAGATAATGATAATATATTTGGATTTTTAATAAGTAGAAATGCACTCGATGTAGAAAAATTAAAAACTATAATTAATTTAGTAAAGTAGTCATCTTACTATTAATTTAGTTTTTTTTTTGATATAATTGTCAAGAAAGAGACGAGAGTGTTAAAATGAGAAAAATAAAAGAAGGAGATAAATTGCAGATTCATTGTTATAAACACGATGGAACTCTGCACAGGATTTGCAATGAGGCTACTGTTTTGGAAGTCACTGATGATGTTCTAGTATGTGCAAATTTTAAAACCGAGATTTCAGAAATCGAGAACAATTTAAAAATTCATCGTTACCATACAAAAGAACCGGCTATACTATTTTTTTATAAAAACAGTTGGTTTAACATAATAGGACAGATTAAATCGAGAGGATTATTTTATTATTGTAACATTGCAAGTCCATATGTCATTGATGATGGTCTGATAAAGTATATCGATTATGACTTGGATTTGAGGGTTTTTCCTAATGGAAGTTTTAAGGTTCTAGATAGAAATGAATATAGATATCATAAAAAGAAAATGAACTATAGTCCCGATTTAGAAAAAGTAATTCAATATGAACTTTCGAATTTGATTGAATTAAAAAGAAAAGGAGCTGCCCCATTTCAGGAGGAAATAATAAAAAAATACTACGCCAAATATGATAAACTCCGCACTAAAAAGCCTAAAAAATAGGCTTTTTTTGACAAAATAGTGCAAAATTAAAAAAAAAATAAAAAAATTTTAAAAAAAGTGTTGACTTTGAGTTTTGGATTTGATATATTACTTGTGCACGAACGAAGAGAGCCCTTAAATAGAGCAATCGAAAGTGCAAAACGATCTTTGAAAACTAAGTAAAATGTCAATTAATTAATTGAGTAGCTAAGATTAAACTTAATAATAAACTTTGATAAAAAGTTAAATTTGTTGAGAGTTTGATCCTGGCTCAGGATTAACGCTTGCGGCATGCCTAAGACATGCAAGTCGAACGAGAAGGCCTACGGATGCTACAATGAAATTTGAGTGCTTGCACAAAGATGGATTTGTAGTTGAAGTAGATTCCCTTCTAGTGGCAAACGGGTGAGTAACACGTGGGTTACCTGCCCTCAAGTTGGGGAT
>JAZQJK010000079.1:0-3080 GCA_045541615.1 Bacilli bacterium | reverse complement strand
CTTAACTAAACTAAAGGGTGTTATATTCACAGTTGGTAGAACGGGATTAATCACTCCAAATGCAGTCTTAGACCCAGTGAGAATTATGGGTAGTACTGTAAAAAGAGCGACGCTTCACAATATGGATTTTATCGAAGAAAGAGACCTCGAAATTGGGGATATAGTCGTCGTTAGAAAGGCTGGAGATATCATACCGGAAGTCGTAAGAAACGTTCCTGAAAGAAGAGAAAATACTATCAAAATAGAAAAAATAGATGTCTGCCCGATATGTAAAAGTACTCTAGTATCAAGCGAAAGTGGAATAGACATGCTTTGTCCAAATGACATGTGTCCTGCAAGAAATATAGAGGCACTAATCCACTTTGTAGATAGAAAGGCCATGAATATAGTAGGACTAGGCGAGAGAATTATAGAGGATTTTTATAACATGGATATCATCTCAGATTTTAGAAGTATTTATAAACTGGATACAAAACGTGAAGAACTGATGGAACTCGAAGGATTTGGCATGAAAAGTGTCAATAATTTGATTGAAAGTATCGAAAAATCAAAAAACAACAGTCTTGAAAAACTCTTATTTGCGCTTGGTATTAAGGGAATTGGCGAAAAAAATGCTAAAATCTTAGCCCAAAAATTTGGCGATATCGATAACATAATGCGTGCGACAAAAGATGATTTAAATAATATTAATGACATCGGTCCCGTGTTAGCAGATAGCATAGTCGGTTATTTTAAAGATGAAAACAATATTAAAATAATTGAAGATTTAAAATCACTAGGTGTGAATACAAAATATTTAGGAGTCGTTCAAAAAAATGATGAGAGAATAACTAATAAAAAGTTTGTGATAACTGGTGCTTTTAAAGAGTATTCACGTGATGAATTAAAGGAGATTATTGAAAGTTATGGTGGAAAGGTATCTGAAAGTGTAAGCAAAAAAACAGATGCGGTCATAGTTGGAGATGCTCCTGGTAGTAAATACCAAAAAGCGTTGGAATTAAAAGTGGACATATGGGATGAAAAAGTTCTAATGCAATGTGATATTTTTGAGAAATTTATATAAATTTGCTCACCGAAAATGCATTTTTTTATAAAACATTCTAAATATTTATTTAAATAATGACTTTTTTTACGGAAATCAATAAAAAAAATTGATTTTATGTGTAAACAATTGTAAAATGGATTTAGAAGGGAGATATGGTTATGGATAATAATACTAATAAGGGTAAAAAATCTATCGTTGGTAAGTTAGTAGTATTAGCAATTGTCATTGTTCTTTGTATTCCAATTATAATGGACGTCGTGTCAAGTAATTCACTTAAAAAAGTGGAATATGATGATTTTAAAGAGACTATATCTAATACTCAATCTTATGGTTTTGCACTTATTTATGTAGCAAATTCTAAGGCTGTCGATATCGATGAGAATAAGAAAAATATTAAAGATATGGTAGAAAAATATGCAGAAACTAGTACAAATACTAAGGCCCAAGCATATTATATGGATAGTAATGATTTATCTGATAGCGAACTTAAAGATATTTTAGGTGAATCTGTTAAAACCGGCTACGTATTTGCAATCAATGGTGAAATCATTAAGACTGTCACTGGTGTAGTTACCAATAGCAAATTGGATGGATTGATTTCTCTTTATACGATGAATTCTATACCTGAAGATTTAGTTTACTTCAAAGTTGCTGAAAGTGCTAGTGACTATAAAAAATTAGTAAACGATAAGAAAAAAGTCACTATGGCTGTATTTGGACGTGACAATTGTTTCTATTGTAATCAATTCAAGGCAGTTTATAATACGGTTGCTGAAGAAGAAAATGTGGACATCTACTATTTTGATTCAAACTCATATGATGATAAAGAATACGAAAAAATTATGAACTTCGGATTAAAAGTGCCAGCGTCTTGTTCTAGTGATGGTAAAGAATTTGAGTTAGGCAGTGGTTTTGCTACTCCGCTTACATTATTTACTAAAAATGGTAAAGTAATCGATTGTATAAGTGGATACATCAATAAAGAACAATTAATAACTAGACTTGAAACTGTCGGTTTAATCGATAAAGAATAGGATTAGGTGATGAATTATGGAATCTGTTTATTCACAAGTAATGAGATTTAAGAAAAAATACCCTACAACAATTACACATCATAGATTAAAAAAACATTCTCAAATTATAGAAAAGCATTTAAATCCAGGTGAAGTAGTCAACTATGCTTTCGCCGCACAAAAAAATGCACGAGCATATGATTTTTTTGAAACCAGTGTAATTGTTCTTACTAATGAACGAATTTTAATCGGACAAAAAAGAGTTATGTTTGGATATTTTCTTAATACTATTACACCGGACTTATATAATGATATGCAAGTTCGTTCAGGAATAATATGGGGAAGTGTTACAATAGATACAGTGAAAGAACAAATCGAACTTTCTAACATTTCTAAAGAAGCTTTACCAGAAATAGAAACCAAAATAACATCATTCATGATGGAAGCAAAAAAGAAATTTGTAAATAGAGAGAATTCTAAATGAGGAATTCTCTTTTTAAAAAAGAGGTATACATGATTAAGAAGAAAAGATTGCTTGCAGGAATTTTATTTATTATTTTAATATTGGTAGTTATAATTATTTCTAACTTACTAAAAAAAGAAAAAACGTATGAAATAGAATATAAAATAGATGGTTTTACAATAATTGAAAAATATGATGAAAAAAATAATTCATACGTATTCGATACTGTCTCTGGCGATTATGAATTTTCAATTACGATATTAAATCCTAAGAAAATCTCTAAAAACCAGATCGATAAGGTCGACTCGCTAAAGAAAGATGAAACGATTTGTATATTTATGAGTAGTCAAAATTTAAAAACTTATCCGATTTGTCAAAATGATAAAAACAAAATAGCATATTCTAATTCAGGATTATATGATGAAAATTTTTTTAAAATTGAAAATTTCAAAATTACAAAAGGTGAATACAAAAATATTGAAATCAATACTTTAAGAAATAAAAAAATTGCAATATGGAACAATTATGGTTTTACATTATTAAACGAAAATAAGAATTT
>JAZQJK010000078.1:0-8622 GCA_045541615.1 Bacilli bacterium | reverse complement strand
ATACTAATTTTTCGAGTTTTAGATGCGTACATGATATCTTTGTCAAGATATATTTTGCTACATCAAATCCCTCTAAATCTCTATCTTTTAGTATGAAAGAAGCAAACTCTTCTTTATTTTTTAAAACTACTACATCATCGAAATAACTGTCTTTCTCAACTACTGAATCCCAACTCGTATCTTCAGTTTGTAGTGAATGTAATGACAATGAATGACTTTTGTGACAAATATCTTTTATATATTTAATATCCTCTTCATAATTACTAAAATCTCCATTTTCCTTATTATAGAAATGCAATGCAATTCTTTCACTCGTTGAAAATATACTCCCTAAAAGTATTAAGTGTCTAACCATTATTATTTCCTCCTCTTGTAAGTTCATTTTTATTTTTACTTTCCCACTCGCGATAACCTTGTTTATGTTTTGCATGTGATGCTATATTTGTTTGTTCATCTTTTTTATTCCATATCTGTAATTCCCATTGAAATGTACTATTATCATCATTGCCAAAATATATATGTGTCGCCCTATAATCACCTTTTGATGAATCAATACATTTTAAATTACTAAACTGATTTATGACCAAGTCATTTATTTCTCGGAAACTGATATCATCTTCTAATATGATTCTTATTCCAAAAATATCATTTAAACATTTTTTTATAGGAATTTTTCCGTTTTCATGTTTTTCAATATATTTTATAATTTTTGATTGTAGTGAATTTAAAGTTTTTACACGAGAAAATACTTTTTCACATATATTAAATTTTTGTGATAAAATCGGATATAAATCAAAGATAAAACTGTGATAATCAAGCACGGCCTCATAAAGATCTTTTTCTTTAAGTAAATCGATGACCTGCCTTTTTTTCATGTTGATGGGAAAATATTTTTCACATTCTCTCCACTTTTTTGTGATGTTTACATGTTCTTTTTCAATAATCGTTATTAGTTTTTTTAATTCATTCATAAACCCTCCAATTTGATATATTTTTTAGGAGCACATTAAGTGCCTCTATATATTATTCTACCGGGTAAATCGAAATTTTCCCGTTTTTTTATGTATTTTCTTTAAAAATTAGAATATTTTATCAAAATTGGAGCAAAATATTTATTTTTGAAAAAAGTCCAAATAATGGACTTTTAGTTTTGTTTATATTTATCGAGTGCCTTTTTTAAACCGATATATGGAAGAAGAGCACAAGTTTTTCTATTGGCTTGCTTGTATATCTCATTAAATGTCAGGGCTTCGTTTAATATGTTTTCATCGTAAACTTCTTCTTCGATCATGTTTGTGTAATTTTCTATAAATTTTAAAGTTTCTTCGACACTTTTTCCTTTTATCTCTTTTGTCATAATCGAAGTCGCAGCAGTACTTATCGCGCATGCTTCCCCATCGAATTTAATATCCTTTACTGTGTCATCCTCTATTAAAACCCACAAGTCTATATTATCGATACAAGAAGAATTATTACTGTTTACATAAATGTAACTCTTATCATCAACTCTCTGTTTATTGCTAGGATTCGTATAATTATCGAGTATTATTTCCCTTCTTAAATTTTCATCCATCTAAATCATTTCCTTCATAATTTTATCTTTATCTTTTAATAACTCAACAAGGGCATCGATTTCTTCTTCAGTGTTATAAAAGTAAAGACTTGCTCTAATTGTGTTTTTAACACCTACACTTTTTTTTAAAATTTTAGCACAGTGATTACCAGCACGAACGCATATATTGTATTTATCTAGATATATAGCGACATCTTGCGGGAATATTCCATCGACATTGAAGGCGAGTATTCCAGAATCACATTCGGCATTTATTATATCGATATGACTAATTTTCTCTAATCGTTTCATCATGTATTCTTTCAGTTTTATTTCTCTTAGCGTTATGTTGTCAATACCGATTTTTTCTAAGTAATCTATTGCAGCGCCGAGTCCTATAGCACCTGCGATATTAGGTGTTCCTGCCTCTAGTCTTGTAGGCAGTTCTTTTAAGTAAATATCCTTTTCAGTATCAAAAGATTCGTTCATCCCTCCACCGAGTTTTATTGGGTCTAATGCCTCAAGAAGTTCTATTTTACCATAAAGAACACCTATTCCAGTTGGACCACACATCTTGTGTCCAGAGAAAGCGAGGAAATCTATATCACTGTCCTGAACATCGGTATTTTTATGAGGAACACTTTGTGCACCATCTACAACGACAAATATATTATTTTGGTGTGCAAAAGAACATATCTCCTTTATGGGGCGTACGTCACCTACGACATTGGTAATCTCAGCAAGTGATATCACTTTTGTTTTAGGAGTTACGATTTTTTTAAGGTTTTCAAGTGTTACATGAAGTGTATTATCAAGTGGAATATATTTTATAACTGCTCCCTTTTTATTAGCAAGTCTAAACCACGGTAGGACATTAGATGCGTGTTCACTATCTGTAATTATTATCTCATCTCCAGGTTCGATTATGTGTTCAAAAAAACCGGTTGCAATCATATTTAATGATTCAGTAGCGCCACTTGTGAAAATTATCTCTTCTCTATTACGGGCATTTATGAATTTTTGTACTTTATCTCTTGCATTTTCATACGCGATATCGACTTTTAAACTTATGTTATAGTCACCTCTGTGGGCATTTGCCGTGTAATTGGTATAATAATCAGCAATAGCATCTATTACACATCTCGGTTTGAAAGTAGTCGCTCCATTATCTAAATATATTATGTCTTTATTTAACATTGGAAAATCTTTCTTAAAATCCATTATTTCACCTCCCTAATAAAATATTTTTTATTTTTTCTTTTGACTCTTCATCCATATGAGACTTTATAAATCCCTCTTCTAAAATTTTAATCGCACTTGATTTTTCGATTCCTTTGCTCATGAGATAAGAGATTTCTTCACTATTTATTGAACCTATAGAAACTCCGTGATTGGCAAGTACATCACAAGTATTTACGATTAGGTTTGGAACGAGTATGTTTGCTTGGTCACTTTTATTTATTAAGCGAGCATATTCATTGACTACATTACCTTTCGTATTACCAGCAACGCATCCGTTAAGTACAATTCGAACTATACCATCTTCCTCATTTAAGCCTTTAACATTGACTGTGTTAGTTATATTATCACCATATATATTAGTATCGATTAAAAGTTCGAAATTACCGTGATTTATAAACGAACTATTTAAGTTGAATTTAGAATTATCATCAGATGTGACATTTAATTCGATTTTTACATCATCTATTATATCGAACATGTATATCGTGAGTGAAGCATCCTTTTCTATATCTATATCGAGTTTAAAACTTTCATTTCTACCGATTATATCTAAAACGCATTCACCCTTTACCGTGATTTTTTCTGCATCACTATATCTGTCTATTTTATATCTACCACTACTCAATACTAGTTTATTCATTCTCTGCCTCTAAATCTCTATTAAATGCCCCCTTAAAGCCATTTTTTTCGATTTTTTCTGCAAGAGATATATCTCCTACTTCACTTATTTTTCCATCAAGCAATACATGAACTTTATTTGGCATGATATTTTTTAATATGTTAGTATGATGAGTTATTATTAGAATAGATGCATTATTTTTATTTTTGTATTCGACCAGTGCTTTCGTAAGTGTATCTAGTCCATCGACATCTAAACCGCTGTCCATTTCATCGAGCAAAATCAGTTTTGGACTGAGTAAATACATTTGTAATAATTCGTTTTTTTTCTTCTCGCCACCACTCATACTCACATTGGCATCCCTATATATAAAACTTTTATCTATATTAAGTGCTGAGGAAGCCTCATCTACGCGTTTATTAAATTCAAAAATTGATTCTTTAATTCCTCTTTCACTTCTCGCAGTTCTTATTATTTCAGCGTTAGTTATACCCATTACTTCGGTAGGATTTTGCATGAGATAATAAATTCCTTTTTTTGCGATAAGCGAAGTATCTAAGCCGGTTATGTCTTCGCCATTATATGTGATTTTGCCTTTTACTATATCATAATCATCGATATTCATTATCGCTTTTAAAATAGTACTCTTTCCTGCCCCATTTTGACCCATTATTACGTGAATGGTATTTTCCTCGATTTCTAGATTTAGCCCGTCGATTATGACTTTATCTCCCGCTTTAACAGTTAAATCTTCTATTTTTAGCATAACTCACCTCATCTATTTTTAATAAGCACATAAAAGTAATTCACTAGTTCTAAAGATGCATATATTGTTATAACTAGCCCCAAAGTGGACAATACTAGGTTTGATACAAATATAGTATATATACCCATTATTAGTAGGATTATACCAATTGCTAAACTTATACATGCCTTTTTATCGACCTGTATCATATTTATTCCGACTGCAACGACTTTAAGCGCATTTATGATTATCCATATACCAATCATGAGTCTAATCACAAATTCAATAGTACCAGAGAAAAATATAAAGATAATCCCCAAAAGGACCATGATTAATGAATAAAACACATCTCCAGTTGTACGCATATTTCTATTATAGTCCAATAAAAATTTCCCTATACCTAGTGCAAGAAATACTCCCCCGAAAATATAGGATATAAACTCGACGATATTTCTAGGATTAATAAACAATAGTAAACCTATAATCAAAAATATAATTGGTGTTATAACCGAATTTTTTGTCTCATAACTTCTAATAGTAATTTGTCTCATAATTTTCACTTCTTTCTTAAGTATTGTATCAAATTTATCATAAAATGTATAGAATTAAAGGATAAATCTTTAGATTTACCCTCACAGTTTTAATTTAGCGATTCTTTCATTAAAATCTTCACCTTGGCAAATATACGAACCACTTACGATGATATCAGCATTTCTAACTTTATCTATCGTCTCATCGTTCACACCGCCATCAACTATTATTTTAAACTTGTATTTTTTTTCTTTTCTCATTTTTATGAGTAAGTCGACTTTATATAGCACGCTGTCCAGCATTTTTTGACCACCACGACCTGGATTTACGGTGAGTACTAGTACTTCATCGACCAGATTTAAATACTTTTCGATATTTTTAACACTAGTCTCTGGATTTATTGCTAAACCACATTTGAGACCTCTTGAGCGAATAAAGTCGAGCAAACTTTTAATATCATCATCTATCTCAACTGGTATTATGATGCTTTCTGTATTTAAAAGCGAATACTTTGGTATGTAGTTAAAGGGATTTTCAACCATCAAGTGAACATTTAATTTCTTTTTACTTTTGTTAAGGTATTCGTAGGGCTTAGTCTTTTCTTCGACAAATTTTCCATCCATGACATCGACATGAATATAGTCTGCGTTTGCATTATTTATCCTGTTTATTGTCTCTAACTCACTGTACTTACTCTTTAAAATAGATATCGCTAGTTTCATAATTCACTCCTAAATTTGACGTAGTTATCATATCTCGATTGTCTTATCTCACCATTTGCAAGTTTTTCTTTAACGCCACAGTTTTTTTCATTTATGTGCATGCAATTATCGAATTTACATGAACATCCCTTAAATTCCGGATATAAGTCTTTTATTTTATCTTTATCGATTAAAACATCTAATGCACTAAAACCCGGAGTATCTGCGATTAGAGTTTTACCGATTTCAAAGAGTTCAGTATGTCTCGTAGTATGAACGCCTCTTCCTAAAGCTTCGCTTATGGGATTTGTCTTTAAATTAAGTCTTTTATCTAATTTATTCAGTAAAGTCGATTTACCTGCCCCAGTTTGTCCTGTTAGTACGAGAGTTTTGTTCTTTATTAGACATTTAAGTCTAAATATATTTTTGTTTGTAATGACTTTAAAACCGGCTTTTTTGTAATCTTTTACTATGGCTTTTATATCGCGACTTTCTTCTTTGGAAAGTAGGTCACACTTTGTCAAAACGATAATCGGTTCTATTCCTTCATTTAATACGCATAACAATTGTTTATCTAGAAGGCTTAAACTTAAATCTGGTTTTTTCACACTCGTTATGATGAGTGCAGCATCAACATTGGCAATAGGTGGCCTTTTTAGTTCATTTTTGCGAGTCTTTATCTCTTCTATAATTCCTTTTTCAGCATCAAAAACGACAAGGTCTCCAACTAGTGGAGTTACTTTGTCGTTTCTAAATTTACCGCGAGCTCTACATTCGTAGCGCTTATCATGCGCTACTACTGTATATAGATTACTTATGATTCTTATTATTTTTCCTTCATTTGTCATCGTTATTCACCTTCGCTTGTAAAATCGTCACCTATAATACCTTCGATTATCTCATCATCGTCTTCGATGATTTCTTCTGCAATTGTTATCGTAAATGTTCCACCTGATGCGATTTTAGAATTAGGTTTTCTACTTTGGTCTATAATAGTTCCCGGTGGATAATCATTGGTTTCTTTGTATTTTTCTTGAAGAGTCAGATTATATTTTTCAGCAAATTCTCTAATCTCAGTAAGAGTGTAATCTCCTGTTGTGAAATCCGGATATAACTCTTCGATGTCTGGTCTATAAAGTGTTATAGTACCGCCCTCTTCAACTGTTTCCCCAGGTGCTGGGTCTTGTCCGATTATATCGCTCGCATTGTAGTCTTCCGGATTATCAACCGGTTCTGCTTCGATGATGACATGCATTTTATATGTATTTTCTAAAATAGCACGTATTTCAATATAATTTTTTCCAGTGTAATCTTCGAGTACGAGTGAATTTGAACCACTAGACACATATATAGTGACTTCTGTTCCTTCTTTGACAGTTCGCCCTGCTGATGGGTCAGTTTTTACGACTAGTCCTTCTTCGATTGTATTACTAGATATGTACTCTAAATCGGCATTTATCTTAAGTCCCTCATCGATTAATAATTCTTCTGCTTTAACTACGGTTTTTCCAGCAACATCGGGAACTTTTGTATTGGAAACACTTGTGATTTTTGGTAAAACTACGACTACTGCAGTAACTGCGACTACGATTGTCGTAAAGATAATACCTAAAATTAAAAGTAATTTATTTTCTTTTTTCACTTCGTCCTCAGTCACTTTCTTTGAAACTACGATTTCATCGGTAGTCTTTTTATTTTCCATCGTCTCTTTGACGACCTTTTTTTTGCTGTCTTCTTCGTGTTCCGGATATGCATATTCGATAATCGGTTCATCTATACGGTTCTCATCCATTGCTTTTTTTATATCGTCTAGCATCTCTCTTGCATCGGCATATCTATTTTTAGGATTTTTAGCAGTTGAACGCTTTAGTACGTTTACTATTGAATTTGGCACATCTGGAAGTTTAGTTTTGATATCTGGTATTTCTTCTTTTAATTGTTTTAGTGCTATTTCTACTGCGTTTTCTCCCCTGAATGGAAGTTCTCCAGTCAAAAGTTCGTACATCATTATACCCATAGAGTATATGTCGCTTTGCATCGTAGAACCTTTTCCACTTGCCTGCTCTGGTGGTAAATAGTGAACACTTCCCATGACTGAATTAGTTTGAGTTAGTTGAGTGCTGTTTAACGCCATTGCTATACCGAAATCAGTGATTTTGACAAGGCCACTATCTAATATCATTATGTTTTGTGGCTTGATGTCTCTATGTATTATGTACGAATCATGCGCTACGGCAAGTCCATCACATATTTGACACATGATGTCGATTACTTCACTTATCGTGAGTTTATTTCTCTTTTTAATCAGTTCTTTTAAGTGTTTACCTTCAATATATTCCATTACTATATAGTAAAAACCGTTGTCTTCACCGACGTCATATACTTCAACTATATTCGGATGTGCAAGACTAGATGCGCTTAAAGCTTCCCTTTGAAATCTACGTACAAACTTTTCATCAGTTGCGAGGTCACCTCTTAAGACTTTAACCGCGACATTCCTATCTAATATCGTATCATACGCGAGGTACACATTAGCCATTCCGCCTTCACCAATAGATTTTATTATTTGATAGCGGTCATTTATTTTTTGCCCCTTCATAATCATATTATTCATTACTCTCCTTTACTAAATATGCGATAGAAATATTATCAGTTCCACCGCGAGAATTGCATTTTTTGACGAGTTTTACCAGTTTTTGTTCAATATCTAGATTGTCATCATTTAATATGTTTTCGATTTGTTCATTACTGAGCATATTAGTGAGTCCATCACTGCAAAGAAGTATTCCATCTATCGGAGATTCGACTGCAAAGCGGTCTATTTCTTGTTCAGGACTGACACCAAGTGCTTTCATGAGTACGTTCTTTTTAGGATGCACTAGAGCTTCTTCAGGGGTTAAATCTCCAGCATCGACGAGTACATTTACGAGTGTATGGTCTTTAGTAACTTTATGAAGTTTTCCATTTTTTAATACAAATCCACTTGAGTCGCCGATGTTTCCAAAGATTAAAAATTCCTCAGTTAAAATTGCGACTACAAGGGTTGTTCCCATTCCCAAACACTCGGGATTATTGTTAGCGTATTTTATAATTTCTGCATTTATAAGGGTGACATTCTCATCTATCCAGTTAAGTGCATCTAATTTACTTCCAATCGAACTAAGAGCTTTAAATCTCTCACTCAAATGGTCAACGGCAATGCCGCTCGCTATCACACCAGCACGATGTCCAC
>JAZQJK010000077.1:0-5581 GCA_045541615.1 Bacilli bacterium | reverse complement strand
TCCTATATCTTCATCCATTTTTTCTCTCCATTTATTTCATCTTTTTCAAATAGGTCAAAATATTTTCCATTTATCGAATACTTTGTACCCAGTACTTTTAAAAATATTTCTACTTTTTTTATTGCCTCATCTATGTCTAATTGATGCAAGTTGTACTCTTCATATACCTTTTGAACGTAACATCTATATAAATATAATTTAGTACATTTGACTTTATCTACTAGTTCATCTATCTCTATAGCACTATTTTCATTTTTTATATTTTTAGAAAAATAATCTAATGATGTTATGAAATTTATTGCATCAGTTTTGTTTGAAAATCTTTCAAGAGAAGAGATAAGCCCATTTAAGTCTGCATTTAAATACATCTTCATCATCTCTAATTCACCTATTATTTTTTCTACACATAGGGCATATATGATTTCATCGTTGTAACTCAAATTTGTATCATAATCCTTAAAGAAACGTAGAGTCAAAAGTTCTGTATATCCTTCGTTTATTCCTCTTCCTATGTCAATTTGTTTCTTATTTGAAATTTGGCAAAATCCACTGTAAGAAATTTTGTCTTTATAAATGCTACTCGATACATGCCATAGCTCGTGATAAAGCGAATTTTCTCCATCAAAAAGTTTTATCGTGTTATCTTTTATGTTATAGTTTGCAAGCGGAGAACTAGCGCTATTACTGTTTTGATTTTTGTTTAAAGACAATATCTTTAAACTTGGTAGATTATTATAAATTAGAATGCAATCTTCTTTAGGAACACTTTCTTTAATAATAGTTAGAAAATTTTTGATTTGTCTATGATATCTTACATTAGAGATTTTACTTAAATCAGGCAATATTTTTCTTTTAATAACTGGTGATGAGACATAATTCATAACGAACTCCTTTTTTCTTAATGTGTAGTATAACATAATTAATCACTTTATGTAAAATGATATACACTTAAAAAGAATATTTTTTAAATATCCTTTATGCAAGTTGAATTATGACTAGGTGTGCTGATACAGGGCTTGTGCTGGTTGCTCTACCGACTACACTATACTCGAGTGGTTCTCCATTCAATGTGAGTTCTAATTGTCCCGCTTCTGAAATCGGTACATTAAAATATATTTGGTATGTGCCTATTTCCGCTAGATTAACTGACTAAATTATTATATTAAAGAAACAGTTCAACAAATAATTGTAAAACCTTAAAAATTTTTTCACATATAATAAAATAGCGAGAGTGATAAAATGAAATACAAATTATCTTTAAAAAATATAAGTAAAACGTTCGAAAATGGAAAAGAAAAAATAATGGCAGTCAAGACCATTGATTTGGATGTAAATAAAGGAGAAATCATTGCAATTATCGGAACTAGTGGCTGTGGGAAATCTACTCTTTTAAATATGATTGCAGGGCTTGATGAACCAACAAATGGAGAAATATATTTTGACAAAGATAATCCTAAAATATCATATATGCTACAAAATGATGCACTATTACCTTGGAAAAGTGTCTTGGACAATGCTACTCTTGGTTTAGAACTTTTAAAAGAAAAAAACGACTCTACCATAAACGAAGTCGTAAAACTTTTAAAAGAATATGGGCTTTACGATTTTAGAAATATGCGTCCATCTAGTTTATCAGGTGGTATGAAACAAAGAGTTGCACTAATAAGGTCACTTGCTATAAATCCGGATATTCTACTTTTGGATGAACCCTTCAGTGCTCTAGATTACTATACAAGACTCATAATTTCTGAAGACGTGCAAAAGATGATTAAAAAATCTGGAACAACGACTTTAATTATAACTCACGATATTGCAGAAGCCCTCTGTCTTGCAGATAGAATAGTCGTTTTATCTAGTAGACCAGCAACGATTAAAAATATCTATGAAATTGATTTACCACAAAATATGAGTAACATGGAAAAACGCACACTTAAGAAATTTAACGAACTTTATGAAAAGATATGGAGGGATTTAGATGTCAAAATATAAAATTAAAGTTTTTTCTACTCAATTATTGCTAGTTTTTACATTTTTAATACTTTGGGAATTAGGTGCTAGAATTGGTATCATAAATTCATTTATATTTTCTTCACCGAGTAAAATATTCGACACATTAATCGAGTTATTCGCCTCAAGTGAAATTTTTATACATTTATTTGTCACTATTAAAGAAATATTTATATCTTTTATACTGGGAGCTTTAATCGCTTTTATATTCAGTGTGATAATGTATATGAACAAATTTCTCGCAGATGTCATCGACCCATTTTTGACAATGCTGAATTCTCTTCCCAAAGTTGCCTTAGGGCCTATAATAATCATATGGGCCGGTGCTAATACGAATTCTATTATACTCATGGCACTTTTAATAAATGTCATAATCTCAATTATTACGATTTATACCGGTTTTATTCATACTGACCAATTAAAAATAAAACTTTTCAAAACATTTAAGGCGAGTAAATTTCAAATCTTGACTAAATTGGTTATCCCCGCAAATTTGAATACTATTGTCAGTTCTTTAAAAATAAATATCTCTTTGACTTTAATCGGCGTAATAATGGGTGAATTTTTAGTAAGTCAAAGTGGAATCGGTTATTTGATTTTATATGGCACACAAGTCTTTAATCTCAATTTAGTAATAACCGGAATATTTATCTTGATTTTACTTTCATATATAATTTACAAGGCAGTAACTATTTTAGAAAAGAAAGTTAAAAGTTTAACTTAAAAAGTACATCTTTAGGAATGTACTATTTTTTTATCAATGAGATACCTGTCATATATTTTGGCTTTTTTTCATCAAGTAATTCTACTATGGTAGGTGCTATATCACAAAGTCTTCCATCATTGAGTTTTAGGTGTTTATCTGTTATGATAAATGGTACTAAATTTGTAGTATGTGCTGTCAGTATATTTCCATCTTTGTCGAGCATTTCTTCACAATTACCGTGGTCCGCGGTGACAATTAGCGTTCCACCAAGTTTTTTTACTTTTTCGTGTATTCGGCCGAGATTATAATCGACTATACCTACTGCTTTAATGGCAGCCTTTATATTCCCAGTGTGACCTACCATATCACCATTAGCAAAGTTTAAAATCACGACATCGAAGTCTTCAATTCTTTTTAAAAGTGTATTTGTTATTTTTGTAGCACTCATCTCGGGCTTTTTATCATAGGTATCAACTTTAGGCGAAGGAATTAAAATTTTTTCCATACCCTCAAAGTCTTTTTCATAGCCACCATCAAAAAAGTATGTGACATGTGCATATTTTTCAGTTTCTGCTATTCTAAGTTGTCTATATCCTCTTTCATTTAAGAATTCGCCGAGAGTATTTTTCATTTCAACAAGTTCATATGCACTCGTACTTTTAACATCCTCACTTACTGGAAACATAGTAGTAATTTTTATATTATTAAACTTTTTCGTTTTGAATTCCTTAAACTCAGGATTACTTATAGCCATTAACAATTCTCTTAATCTATCAGGTCTATAGTTAAAGATAAGTATTCCATCACTATCTTTTATAGTTCCCTCTTTACATAGATTTATCGGTTCTATAAATTCATCTAGATTTCCATCGATATAACTGTTTTCAATTGCCTTTTGATAAGATGTGCACTTTATACCTTTTCCATATACTATATTATCATATGCAAATTTTATCCTATCCCATCTATTGTCTCTATCCATCGCATAAAATCTACCACATAAAGTAGCGAGTTTACCATATCCTCCCATCATAGAATCTAACTGGTCTAAATATTTAAGTGCACTCATTGGAGATGTGTCACGGCCATCTAAAAAGCCATGAATGTATACCTCCTCTATTTGTTGTTCTTTACATATCTTCAATATTTCGATGAGGTGGTCGATATGAGAATGTACTCCGCCATCGCTTAAAAGGCCCATTATGTGTAAACGAGATTTATTTTTCTTAACATGCTTAAAGAGTTCATTAAATTCATGATTTTTCTTTAAAGCACCAGTTTTGATATCATTACTTATTACTTCAAGTGGTTGATAGACAACTCTTCCCGCTCCGATGTTCATATGACCTACTTCACTATTTCCCATTTGGCCCTCTGGCAATCCGACATTTACTCCACTTGCTTCTAGTTTAGAGTGTGGGTAATTTCTCCAAAGATAGTCATAATTAATCGTTTTAGCCTGCTTTATTGCATTACCATATGTTTTATTGCTTAATCCAAATCCATCTAAAATGACGAGGACTATAGGTTTCTTCATTAATAACATCCTTTCTTTCCTTATTATACAATAATTTTTGTTAAGAAAAAAGATATAAGATTTAACTCATATCTATAATTTAAATACCTCAGTATTTTCACTTACTGCTTCTGTCTTATTCATTTCCGTTTGTTGGTCGCTTTCAATAGGGGCTATATTTGTGGGAGTAATATACTCTATTTGACCGGGTGTACTCATAGTGAATTCCTCTATTTTTTCTGGTGTATTACTCGCGATTGCCTCAGGTACAGCTTCGCTTTTAATACCTGCAGTTTCTTTCTCTCCCTCTATTTCTTGAGGTCCCATTTTTTTCTTATTTTTTCTTCGCTTATTTATGATTAAGAGTAATATCAAGAGTAGTATCAAGCCACCAATTACGATGTAAATCAAATAATCGCCTATATTAAATTCTTTAGAAATATTGATGATATAATCTTTTGTACTACCATCTTCAGCACTTACTCTTATAGTTATTTTAGAGCCATCATCAATATTACTATTTCCAAGTACCTCATAAGTTGCAAGACTACTCTCAGGAGTTGCCACTATAGAGAGCATTTTTTCTTTTTTGATAGTGAGATTATATACTGTTTGTGAAGAATCAAAGTTTAGTTGATAACCATTTATAAGTAAAGAACCTAAGAAATTGTTATTTGATAAAATCTTTTTCTTATTTACGACGAGTGTATAAATAGATTTAACACCTTCACCATTGATTACGGTTATAGTAACTTGGTTTTCCCCGATTTGTAAATTTTTAGAGTTCTCAGAAATTACTATCCTATTGTTTTCATCCTCTGGAATTGCAGTGATATTTAGAACACCGACATCCGAATTCACATCAAGTATATAGGAAAGAGTGTTGGGCTCAAAGTCAATCGTGTATCCTTCAATTTTTAAAGATGATAATCTTAGAGCACTTTCATTTGGAGTACCTGTTTCTTCATCAGGACTAGGACTAGGTTCAATAGGTGTAGCGAAGTCATCATTTACATCTTCAGTATTTTCGGCAATCAAAGAGGTATGTTTAAATGTGAAAAAGTAAGTGTAAATCCCATAACCACATCTATTTCCATCCACTTTGAGTTCCTGTTTTTTATCTGTAGAAATCTCGCGCGGTCCATAACCTTCTACCCAATCATATTCAGTATCGGCACTAAGTTTAATTTTTTCAGTACCCTCTGGTATACTTATCACATAATTTGTAGAATTAACTTTTTCTATCGTACCTATATCTGCAGTTACATTATCTATTTCACCACAAGCATTTACTCCATCACATGTCAATAAAAGTCCTAAAGAGAACAACAATAATCCCTTTTTCATTTTAT
>JAZQJK010000076.1:0-7290 GCA_045541615.1 Bacilli bacterium | reverse complement strand
ATTTTGTTATTATTTTATTAATATATGAATAATAATTCACAATTTAATAACGTTATATATCAATTTTAGTTGTTTGTCAAACTCAACCGTTCATTTATAATAAAAAATCGTTTTTGTTAAAAAATGTGGCATATCATATCGACTACTTCGACTTTTAACTTTGACATTTATGCCTACCGTAAAATCGCCTCCGGGCTTTGTCAATCGAAAACCCGGGGGATTTACTTAAATACTCATGCAATTTGATATGCCCACTAAAATTTCTCAAACGCGGGTCCTCGGTATCCCGACGCGCGGAATACCGAGGACATGCACAGTATTTCCACTATTTCTTATTTGGATGCACAAAAAAAGAAGCTGCCGCCGAAAAAATGAGGAGTCATTTTTTCGGTTTCGCTCCGTTTCTGGATTGTGTGTTTTATCCGTTACACTGCTTCTTGGCTTCGTTACACTTAGCCCGCAGTGTACGGATCCGTCATTGAACCGGTACCTTTTAATTGTTGACTGTATTCAGCAGTCAGATTGATAACAGGTGCGACGCCCCCGGCGGGCTAAAAGAACAAAGGCACGAAAGTAGAGTAGTAAAAGTAGCAAAACTAGGCGACAGCGACCAGTACCAAGACCCTTTATATAGATAATAGTCATAGTTATCTGAGGACCCATCTGATTGATAGTAACGGCCTCCGGCCGCGCTGATTTCATCAGCACTTATTAATCCTATCGGATAAGTTAAATCACCGTTTCCAAATCCAGTATCATTCACAGTATATGAGTATTCCGTTGGACACTCAAATGTAACGAGTGGGTCTGTTCTCAATGCCCAGTTAGGTGCTATAAATTTTCCATATCCATAAAGAGTAGGATTTTGACCATAACCTATATCGGTATAACCACTATATGAATTGCTGTTCTCTGCAATAGATTTATCTCCACAAAAAACAGTATCTGACACAGCACTAGAATAACCCTTATCTACGATATTTGTTTTGTACCAAGATTCTAGATAGTTCTTAATAGTACTAGATTTTACATTAGCGTGCGTTGCTTCAAAAGCAGTTGTCGTCCATTTGCCTCCGGCATTTTTACATGCGTTTTCAGTTGAATAAGTTCCTACCATATCAGTGACCGTATCATCAACAAGCATGAGACATCTATTCGCATCTGTTGTAGTTCCCGCCAAGCCATACATGTAGCCGACGTACGCATTATCATCATTCACACTGTTAAATGCACTTGTCGTAACTCTTCTATCCGTGTTGTTGTCTCCATTCGCATGAGGTGTTGTTCCATCATAGATAATTCTCAAACTTCCATCACCATTGATACGAATAATTCTCCAGTAGTACCCAGCAAATTTTACATAATTGTTCTCTGGTGCACCACGGAAATAATAACTGAAACCGTAGTCATCTTTCATCATGTAGATGCCTTCATCAGTAGTCGCAAGGGTACTTAAATTAGGTTTCCCGCTTTGTACTGTGAGTCCAAGAGCCTCAAGAGTATTGTCTGATTCAGAGTGTTTATCGAAATATAACATACATGTATCAGAAGAACTCACCGATAAATTAATCTTTTTTGTAACTGAATTTTGTGAAAAGTTACCACCATTTACACATGAACTCATCTCCATATTTAAAATGTAGCCATCCGTTGGGAACTCATGGTCATTACTTCTCGTATAACTTCCACTTGAGCCTTCGATGAAAACTGCTAGAGTACTATCCGAGTTTTTACGGTCACTATTCTCTAAAAAATGTTCAATTTGCAAAGTAGCGACACAACCTAAAGCAAATCCCGCTAAAGTAAATAAAATTGTTTTACTACTCATACTTCTCCTTTCTATTATTTTCATTTTAACACAAAAAGTATATCAGTACTTCATCCTAGACATTTTTCTTCTATCAAAAATAAAAAGCAATCTCTATATGAAATTGCTATATCTCTAATTCTGAGTAATAATAAACTACTAAAGTCGAGATGTCTTCGAGATTTGTTCCCGCTTTATGTGACATTTTATAAATTTGGTCATTTTTAAACTCAGTGATTCCCAGTTCTAAAATGTCATCTACCGTTAGGGGTTTTGTCTCGATTATCATGTTTACATTTTTTAAATCATTTTTCCAATTGTTAAAGTCGAGAAGAGTAGACCCTATAAAGTTGGGTAAAGTTGCATTTTGAGTATCCTCATTTTCTGATGTTTCATCATCCTCTTTGTCAGTTTTGACATCCTCTTCATTTTTTGTAATGATGTACAGTTTTAATTCTTTTAATCTATCTACGAGTTGACCATGATGAGCAGATTGCATTATGATTTGGCCATTACTGTAAGAAGAATTAAAGTATTCATGGCTTTCATCTACTTCTTCAAATTTTAAATCTATTTCTTTATCAAGTACCCAATTTTCCGCATAACTCTTCGATTGCCCTACAAAGTTTGGTAGTAGTTCTCTATGATTTTCATTGTAATATGTCTTTCCTGCAATATACTTCTCGTATGGTTCATTAATGCTGAAAGAGAAAGTTTTTATCGTTTTCTCTTGTTCGAGTTCTAAATTCACTTTCATTGCGCGGACTATGTCCTCAAGTGATTTTCTATAATATTGGAAAGTATATACATAACTCCTAGTACTTGGCATGTACATTGTTAAATCGTATCCAGTCAAGTAAGTTTTTTGTATCGATAGACTTGCACTATCATTTAGTTTATTTATGAGTATATTTTTCAGCACGTTGTAAAGAGACAAAATCTGAGTAGTGGACATATTCGTATCGACATTGTTTGCAACATCGTTTAGTATAGTATAAAAGTCCTCAACACTTCTGATATTTTTAACACTTGCTATCATCGATTCTACTACGAGTTGTTGGTTTTGTACTCTTTGAAAATCTCCAAGTGGAAGTGAATGTCTATGTCTTGCAAGCGCTAGAGCCTGTTCACCATCTAGGGTTTGAATTCCTTTTTTTAGACATATCTCATATTCTCCAAATCGCCTTTCAGAATCCTGTTCGCAAAATTCGATAGGTACATCTACTACGATTCCACCTAAATCATCAACGATTTTAACAACACCAGTGAAATTGATTTTTACATAGTAATCGATGTCTATTCCAGTTAAGTTTTCTATCGTATTCACGACACAAGTAGTGCCTCCATATGCAGAAGAATTGATTTTATTTTCGGTATTTTTATTACATGCAATAGGTACAAAAGTGTCCCTCGGTATACTAAAAATAGTTGCAGATAGAGTTTTAGGGTTAAATGTTATCATCATAAGTGAATCGCCATTGAATGAGGAAGAAGATGCAATTCCATCTCCAGTTCCATCGACACCCATTAAAAGGATTGTGAAAGGTTCTGTTAAATCCTTAGTAGTATATGTGATATTATCGATGTTCTCTAGTCTCTTAGTCATCGAATATACGACTTTAGTCTCACTTGCAATTGAAGAAAACTTCTCAAAACTGTTAAACATCGTAATGTATCCATCTGATGTAAAAAGTGCATCGATATTTTTATCATATAATTCTGTCATCATGCTTATGTAATCATCATACTCAATTATTTCAGCATCTATATTCTCAGTTTTAATTATGTCCTTTGGAATGATGTAACCGGTTGGGTCATCTTTAGAACGTATCATACCTATCTTTTTATACTCAGTAGTATCTTTTAAACTTACCATCACACTAGTGTAATTGACATACTTTTTTTGGACATTGTCTATTATGCCAAACGTTTTATCTACATAAAAAGATACCAAAGATAAAATAGGTGCATAAATAACTGTTATAATGAGAAGTACTACAAACCTTTTATTTTTAGATGTAAACATCAATATTATACCTAGTAATAAATATAACAAGAGGTGTATGTAAAATACTGCTAAGATGAGTACTCTAATCAAAGTTTCTATACCCGATAGAGATAAAATACTCCTAGTAAAAAACACCAAACTGATGAGGTAGAGTATACCTATGATTATGTATGATATACTTAAAAATTTATTTTGTCTTTTAAACTTTTTAAAAAAACTCTTTTTCTTTTTTTTGTTTTCCATAAATTCCCTCTTTATTTGTCTCTATTAGTATAGCAAAAACGATTTAAAAATTCCATATTATTTGATATAATTTTTCAAGTGGAGGGTATATGGATTATTTACAAAATTTAAATAAAGAACAATTAGAAGCAGTTAAACACGTCGATGGCCCTTGTCTAGTCATGGCTGGTGCTGGTTCTGGTAAGACAAAAGTTTTGACAAGTAGAATTGCACATCTCATAGATATTGGGGTAAAACCGTACAATATTTTAGCAATTACTTTTACGAATAAAGCAGCAAGGGAGATGAAAGAGAGAGTTATAAAAACGAGCGGAAATGTGAATTCTTTTATTGGAACTTTTCACTCTTTTGGACTTAAGATTATAAGAGAAAATCCTGAAAAAGTTGGTCTAACACAAAATTTTTCTATAATTGACTCGGATGATTCTGTCAGCATAATTAAAAAAATTCTTAAAAAGAAAAATCTCGACAGCAAAAAATTTAATCCAAATTATATTAAAAACAGGATTAGTTTTATAAAAAATGAAATGCTATCTATGAATGAGATAGAGAGAACTATGAATACCCCAATTGATAAAGTAGTCATCGATATTTATAAGATATATGAGGACACTTTATTTAAGAGTAATGCTGTCGATTTTGATGACTTGTTATTAAAACCCGTGAGACTTTTTATGGAAGATGAAACAGTTTTAGAAAGATACCAGAATCATTATCCATATATTTTGATAGATGAGTATCAGGATACGAACCCCGTTCAGTACAAACTATCAAAGTTGTTAAGCAGTAAATATAAAAATATTTTTGTAGTTGGAGACATGAACCAATCTATATATGGGTTTAGGTATGCAGATTATAGAAATATAATGTATTTCGAGCAGGATTATGATGATGTAAAAGTCATAAAACTCGAGCAAAATTACAGGAGTACTCAAGTGATATTGGATGCTGCGAACTGTGTTATTAAAAATAACTCTAATAAAAAAGATATGAAATTATGGAGTGATAAGACTAATGATTATTTAGTAAATTATATTCGTGCGTATGATGAGATGCATGAAGTAAAACTCATAATTGATGAGATTAAGAAATTAAAAAGCAGTTATGATAGTTTCAACAGTTTTGCAGTTTTATACAGGACCAATGCCCAATCTCGAATAATAGAAGAGACATTTTTAGAATATGGTATACCTTATAAAGTATTCGGTGGCTTCAGTTATATTAATAGAAAAGAGATAAAGGATTTAATCGCGTATCTTAAATTTATCAACAATACGAATGATGAAATCTCTCTTAGAAGGATTATCAATACTCCAAAAAGAGGAATTGGCCCCGCTGCACTCGATAGGATGGAAAGAGAAAGCATATTAAATAATAACTCCATGTTTGACAATCTCTCTAAGAAAAACGAACTTGAGTTTAAAGAGAGTATTGAAAGTATGATTAAGTATAAAGATGAACATACTCTTACTGATATAGTAGATTATGTCATTGAGAAAAGTGGAATGAAAGATATGTATGCAGATACATCTTCTATTGAAAATGGTACAAGGCTAGAGAATTTATATGAATTTAAGAGTCTAACGGAAGGTTATTCTTATAGAACGGGAAATGAAAATTTGAGTGACTTTCTTGCTGAGATAAGTCTAATGACCGACAATAATGAACGCAGTAATTTAGATGAATATGTAACATTAATGACTTTGCACAGTGCTAAAGGCCTTGAGTTTGATGTCGTATTCCTCGTCGGTTTAGAAGAAGGAATATTCCCGCACGTTAATTCGATTAATGAGCCGGACGGAATCGATGAAGAAAGGCGACTATGCTATGTCGGTATCACAAGAGCAAGGGATATTCTATACATTTCAAATGCTAAGAGAAGACTGCTCTTTGGACAAGATACTTACAATTCTCCAAGTAGGTTTATCGATGAAATAGATGAGAATTTGATTAATACAAATCACCTAGCAAGTGCTGATACCACAGTGCGACAAAACTTTTATACGAATGCAAATGATGACCTTAAGATGGGAGACCTCATAAATCATGCTAAATTCGGTCATGGTGTGATAATAAATATGAAAGATGATTTAATAGATGTCGCGTTTAAAGATGGAGTAAGGAAGATGAAAAAAGAGCATAAGGATATAAGTAAATTATAGGAGGAAACTATGAAAGAAAGATACTTAGAACTGATTGAATTATTGAATAAGGCGGGGCATGAGTATTATACTTTAGACAAACCGACTTTAACAGATGCGGAATATGATAACTACATGTCAGAACTTTTGAAAATAGAAGAAGAAAATCCGGAATTGATTTTAAAAAATTCGCCTAGTCAAAGAGTAGGTGGGGAGATAATCAGCAAATTTGAAAAATGCACACACAGGACACCGCTCATGAGTTTAGCAGATGTTTTTAACGAAGAGGAACTCAGGGATTTCGATAATAGAATTAAAAAAGAAGTCGGAGAAGTGGAATACGTTTGTGAACTTAAAATAGATGGTTTATCCGTAAATTTGACATATGAAAATGGTTACTTAGTTCGCGCTGCAACGCGTGGAGATGGAACTATTGGTGAAGATATAACTCATAATGTTAAAACTATAAAATCTATTCCATTATCTATTGATTACAAGGGTGATATCGAGATACGTGGGGAAATATATATGCCACTTAATGCGTTTCGTGAGTTAAATTTGGAAAGAGAAAAAAATGGTGAACCACTATTCCAAAATCCGAGAAATGCAGCCGCGGGAAGTATTAGACAATTAGATAGTAAAATTGCAAAGTCGAGAAAACTTGATGCTTTTTTCTACCATGTTCCTGAATTAGAAAATGATACTCATTATGAAGCGTTAGAGTTTTTGAAGGAAAATAAATTTTTAGTTAACCCTCATATAGTCAAAGTGAAAACTATAGATGAAGTCCTAAAGTATATCGAAGAGTGGACGGAAAAACGTGAAACTTTGCCATATGATATAGATGGCATAGTAGTTAAAGTCGATGATATAGACAAACAAAAAGAACTCGGCTTTACAGCAAAATACCCTAGATGGGCTATCGCATACAAATTTCCTGCTCTCGAGGTCTTAACTAAACTAAAGGGTGTTATATTCACAGTTGGTAGAACGGGATTAATCACTCCAAATGCAGTCTTAGACCCAGTGAGAATTATGGGTAGTACTGTAAAAAGAGCGACGCTTCACAATATGGATTTTATCGAAGAAAG
>JAZQJK010000075.1:0-2197 GCA_045541615.1 Bacilli bacterium | reverse complement strand
TCTTTATTAACCTGTAATATAAATTTATCGGTAAGAGAATTAGGTGTAACATTTATGACACTAGATATTTTATCATCATACCTAATTTGCACAAAGGCATCGTAAAAAGATAATGAAGTTTTTAAATTTTTAGCAAATGCTGAGTTTTCATCGATTTCGAGATTACCATTTAATATGAGTAATGTCTGATTTTTTGCAAAATTTGCTGAAACTACATCGGTGACATCGCGACAGTCGTATCTAACACAAGCCTCGTATTTATATGTGAACTTATTTTTAAACTCAAATGAATTTAACACTATATAAGAGTTTTCTAAAATTGATTCATACATAGTAACAGGCTCTTCTAATTTATAAGTACCAACTGTTTCACTGTCATAATATGTCTTAGGTTTTAGTGTGACATTTTTTGTCTTTGCATTCATAGTACCAGCACTATAAACAACCTCATCGATGATATTTAATTCAAACTTTTTGGCTAATTGTTTTTCAGTAAGCTCATAAATCAAAATATAAGTTGAACTTTTGCCATTTTCAAATCTCTCTTTCGCATATCCTGCACCAAAATCTACAAAATGTGAATTTCTCGATAAGGTCGGTAAAACTTTACCGTTTTTTGTCTTTAATTCATAACTAGAAAGGTCCAAAACAGTTGATTGACCACTGTTGTTTGTGAAAGTCATATTTACTATTAAAAAGTATTTACCTTTTGCTATTTGTTCACCCTTATAATCGATGTTAGTAAGATATGAATTGTTAACCTGCATTGTTAAATTATTTGCGACAAACTTTTGATTTTTATTATAAGTTTTATTATAAACAGTGAAATTCATTATGAGCATGATAACGAGTATAATAATAGTTAAACCAGATAGAATAGTAAACATGAATTTATTTTCTAAAATGTAATATTTAAATTCACGAACCCTTCTTCTAAGAAACCTAAAATATTTATATGAGTCTACACCCAAGATAAATTCAAACTCTTCATTGTCATCTTCGTTTATTTCTAATTCTTTTAAATCCTTAGAGAAATTGAATTTCTTAATATCAAATCCAACACCTCGAATACAACTGAGTATTAAAAATACGAATTGAGGAAGTATTATTACTAAGGTTAAATCCCTAATAATCATTGCGTTTCTTATAGTTAAAGAAGTACTCTCAAGCGACTTGAATAGCACAAAGTACACGATTAAAGCTCCCAAAAATAAAAGATAATAGACACTTAAAACGATATATAGTGTTCGCGGCTTTTCCTTCTTTTTCATAAGTAAGAACATTGCTAATGAAAATGTAATGATAATTATAATCGTTAAAAACATGAACACAGTTATGTAATTACTCGGTACTGCATCTCCTAAAGCAGAATAAACGTTATCCACATATCTACTAAAAAATCCATGTAGTTTAAATGCTCTAACCATTATATAACCGATAAAAACAGTTAAAATTAAATGAATTAACCTAAAATGCTTTATTAGAAATGCATAAGGTTTCTTTAAAATCACACCTACCACTCCTATCTAGTTATCATTATATATTAAAGGAAACAAAAAGTAAATTAAAAACGAAGTAAATGATTAACTTCGCTCATTGACAAGTAGTTGTCCTTCCATCAAGTAGATGATTTTATTTTCATTTAGTAATTTATCCTTTGTTATTCCAAATGTATTTCCGACACTATCGATGGTATCACCGGCTTTGGTAATATAGTAACTGTAATTCGCCTTAGGTATCATTATAACTTGATTTGGGTAGATGTAATCTGCACTATTTAAACCATTCAAACTTGCTAAAAGTTCGGGGTTTATATTATATCTTCTCGAAATACCATATAGAGTATCTCCCCTATTAATTGTATAGTATTCAAAATACTGTTTTTGATTGTCCGGGATTAACAGTTCCTCCCCAACACGCACTGCTCGATTACCTAAATTATTAATTTCCATTATTTTTTCGATTTCTGTATGAAATCTATTTGCAAGTTCTTCTAAAGTATCTCCACTTTTAATTTTGTAAACATCATACATTTTAATCACTCCTATATTAGAATATGTAAACTAAACGATTGTGTTAAAAAATGTAGATGGGATTTTTATCATTAAAGTTCCATTCACTGTATTTAAGCATTAAAACTTCGCCATAAAATGGATTATATGAATATAACTCATCACCTACAAGATAATATACATCA
>JAZQJK010000074.1:0-2466 GCA_045541615.1 Bacilli bacterium | reverse complement strand
TATTATATCAAATATTTTTACTTAGTGAGCATCAATTTTACAGTTCCTCCCCTTTTTATATAGTAATTCGGTTCAGGACTCATATATAAAACTGTTTCACCGTCACCGGAATATTCAATTTTAAAGTCTTTAAGTAATTTTCTAGCCTCCGTTTTACTTAAACCTGTAACATCTGGTAGTTTTATGTATTCGGTTTCATACCATTCGTATTCTTTGGCCATTCCATCTAAATCTGGCTCTATGTCTAGTACATCTATTGCCGTCATCAGTACGTTTTTAGCGACGGGTGCAGAGACAGTTCCCCCATATTGAGTGATACCTTTTGGGTTATTTATTGCTACATATACGACTATTTCAGGTTCATTAGCTGGCATAAATCCTATAAAAGATACGATGTAATTGCCACTTAGATAAACACCATTTTCTACTTTTTGAGCTGTACCGGTTTTTCCACCGACACGATAATTTTCTATATAGGCATTATGTCCAGAACCATTTGCAACTACACTCTCAAGGGCATATCTAACCATATCAGAAGTTTCCTTGCTTATGACATCTCTTACTTTTACTTTTGAATTTTCTAATATCGTTTGATTTGTCTCGGGTTCACTTATAGTTTTTACGATGTAAGGTTTTAATAACTCACCACCATTTATCGCTGCACTTACCGCGCGTACTTGCTGAATAGGTGTCACACTTATACCTTGGCCAAATGCAGTAGTTGCAGTTTCAACTGGTCCCATTTTATCTAAAGAAAACAAAATTCCTGTACCCTCACCGTTTAAATCGATTCCGGTTTTAGAACCGAATCCAAATTTTTTAACATAATCATAGAGTCTTTCGGTACCAAGTCTTTGCCCGAGTACTACAAATCCCGGGTTACAAGAATTTTCGACGACATTTAAAAATGTTTGATGTCCATGTCCACCCTTTTTCCAACATTTTATATTTGCATTTTCAACTCTTATGTGACCAGTGTCATGGTAAGTATCTTCAAATAGATTCACTTCTTTTTCTTCAACTGAAGCGGCCACAGTCAATATTTTAAATGTACTTCCGGGCTCAAATGTTTTCCATATTGCGAGATTTCTATTGATCGTTTCAACTGAATAATCCTGGTAATTATTGGGGTCGAAATCGGGTCTATTAGAAAGACCAAGAATTTCTCCAGTATTCGGGTTCATTGCCATGATTATGGCGTCCTCTGGCTCGTACATATCTATTACATTGTCTAATTCTTTTTCTATAGCGAGTTGTATATCCAAATCAATTGTGAGTGTTAAATCCATCCCACTTTGAGGCGCTTCATACACCTCTTCCAAATCTAAGCGATGTCCTTTACCATCCGAGTAATATTTAATCGCACCATTTGCACCTGTCAAATACTTATCATAATATAACTCTAATCCACTTAGTCCCTGATTATCAATACCGACATAACCGAGAACATGACTTAGCACATTACCATATGGATAATATCTTTTTGATTCTTTAACTAAATATACCCCATCGTATCCAAGGGAATTGATTTTTTCAGCAGTTTCATAGTCGAGTTGCCTTCCCTCTGGATGTACTCTTTCGATAGATGTTTTCTTTGAGGCGTGGGCAAGTATTTCTTCATAGGATACTCCAAGTATTTGAGAAATATCACTCGCGACTGCATTTTTATCTACTATCTGGTTAGGAATAAAGACTAAACTAGTTGTAGTGATATTTGTCGCGATTACCTTTCCATTTCTATCATATATTTCTCCGCGGTCTGCACTTATCGGTAGGTTTCTGCTCCAAAGATTGCTCGCGAGATTATTAAGTTTATCATATTCGATGACTTCTATATAGAAAACTTTGGCAATTACTAAAAAAAGAAGTAAAGTGACTACTAAGAACACTACTCTGACTCTTGTATGTATTTTGTTTTTAAACATTGAATTTCACCATTTAAGTATATAATTCTATTAATCAAAAAATGTAAGTGCAGTGAAAAAAAAGTTATTGTTATTGTATTTAATCTTTATAATACGTTTGATTTTTATTTGTAGGATTATTTGGGAAGCTCATTTTAACAATACCACTATCAATTGCGGGATTTAAATAATTATTTCTAAATGATACTCTGGATTTCATATTTAATAATTCTATTAATTCAAGAGAAGTATAAGTAACTCCGGTTTCCATAACATTTAATAATTTTTTAACGTAAATATTGATATGATTAATCTGGTTGTTGATACCCTCTATAAGATTATCTAAAACTTCATCTATCATTTTTAACATGAATTCAATAAACTCTGATGAATCACCTCTAATATTGCAGTTATGAATTGTTTTATAATAATCACTTTGATATTTCATTATTTCTGATTCAATAGGGACGTACTCAAATATATCTTCCCAATTTGATAAAATTACATTTTGCCATAATCTTGCAGTTCTTCCGTTTCCATCACTAAATGGATGTATATTAGT
>JAZQJK010000073.1:0-3227 GCA_045541615.1 Bacilli bacterium | reverse complement strand
TGAAGTTATGTTAATCTTGGCAAAAACAGTCTTAGCAATAATGCTGGGGTTTATTCTCTCAGTGATTGTAGGATTTATATCGATTCCAATTTTAAAAAAGATAAATTTTAATCAAAAGATAAACACATTAATAAATAAACGACATATGGAAAAACAAGGAACACCAACTCTTGGTGGAATAATTTTTATAGTTCCAGTCATAATAGCACTTATTTTATTGTATGCAAGAGGAAGTATAGAGATATCTCATAATCTCATAATTCTAGTATTTGTATTTCTCGCATATGGTTTTATAGGATTTTTAGATGACTATTTAAAGATTAAACGTAAGAATTCTATAAGTGGCAGTGAGGGATTAAAATCTTGGCAAAAGTTGGTGCTTCAGGTAGTTATCGCAGTAGTTTTCTTCTTCATATATAGAAGTTATGGTGGTACGGGTGACTTAACACTCAGTCTATTTGGGTGGAACCTTCCTATGGGTTGGGCATATGGATTATTCATACTCTTAGTTTTAGTTTCGACGACAAATGCGGTTAACATAAGCGATGGACTTGATGGCTTAGCAGGTGGCTTATCGCTGTTTGCATTCATTGCATTCGGTCTCATGGCGTGGAATACGACTTGGTTGGATGGATATCAGGAAATTGCTATATTTTGTTTCCTTCTCATCGGAGCTCTTGGAGGTTTCTTAATATTTAACACACACCCAGCGAGAGTATTCATGGGGGATACCGGTTCACTTGCACTCGGTGGAGCACTTGCAACTGTAGCAATCTTAACAAGACACGAATTCTCACTTATATTAGTTGGTGGAGTATTTGTAATAGAGACCCTTACGAGTTTAATACAAATAATCTCAATAAGAAAATTTAAGAAAAAAGTATTTTTAAAAGCACCAATACATCATCACTTCGAGGAACTCGGATGGCTCGAGACTGATATCGTAAAACTATTTTGGTCAGCCGGTTTCATCCTAGCGATGTTTGGCATAATATACGGTGTGTGGTTATAAAGACAATTTTGTCTTTTTCTTTTTGTTCTTTTTAGGAATATGGGTAAATAAAATTTATATAGGTGAAGAAATGAAAAACTACCTAGATAAAATACTCATCCTTTTAGTTCTAGCACTTGCCTCATTCGGGGTAGTTATGATTTACTCAGCAAGCAGTATCTGGGCAGAATATAAATTTGGGAATGAATATAAGTTTTTGATATCCCAGGGTATATTTCTTATAATTGGAACTATTCTCATGCTCGTAATATCAAAAATAGACTACAACTTTTACAAGAAAAAAGCAAACCTCATTTTATTAATTTGTTTTATTCTTTTAGTTTTAGTCTTAATTCCAGGCATAGGTACAGTTAGAAATGGGAGTCGTAGTTGGTTTGGTATAGGTGGTCTTGGTTTACAACCTAGTGAGATAGCAAAAATTGGTCTTATCATTTTTACAGCAAAGTATCTAGCAAATAATGAAAAGGACATGCGCAGTATAAAGGCCGGAGTACTACCTATACTGTTTGTCATTTTATCATTTTTTGTTCTTATAATGCTCGAACCAGACTTTGGGACAGGAATGGTAATCGTTCTTACTTTAATTGTCATGATTTTTATAAGTGAAACTAAACTCACCTTTTTTGTAGGAATGGGAATAGCTGGACTTGTCGGTATAGTTGCCCTTATCATAGTAGCACCATATCGTATGGCAAGAATTGTGTCATTTTTAAATCCGTGGACTGACCCTCTTGGAAGTGGTTTTCAAATCATTCAAAGTCTATATGCGATTGGCCCCGGTGGATTACTCGGAATGGGATTTATGAAATCTAGACAAAAATATTTTTATCTACCCGAACCTCAGACAGATTTTATATTTTCTATTATAAGTGAGGAATTCGGTTTTCTTGGGGTTTTAATCGTCTGCTCGTTTTTCTTCATGATATTTTATACAGCACTTAGAATATTTTTTAAAACGAGAGACAGTTTTGGTAAATATCTAGTATTCGGTTTATCATTCGGTATAATTCTTCAAGCGATACTGAATCTTGCAGTAGTTGTCGGATTAGTACCCGTGACAGGTGTCACTCTACCATTTCTATCTTACGGTGGCTCTAGTTTACTAGTGAGCATGATGAGTGTCGGAATAATCTTAAGTGTTTACAACTATAATAAAAAAGGTTGATTATCTATGTAAAATTTTATATAATTAATTCAGGAAACGCACCCAGCTGATGCGAGTGTGTTCTCCATTTGTTGAAGACACGACCCGTATCAATCAAGGTACGAGCCGTGCTTTTTATTTCTTATAAAATTACAAACTTCAAAAGAAGTGCAATTATTATAAAAAGTAACATCTTAATTATAAAAAGAATATCTCTAATCATAATCAATCACTCCTTTCATAGACCCCCTGAAAGTAAAATAAAAGGAGAACATCGTGCTCGCATCAAGATGCCTTTCGTGTTCCATTAAAACATATAAAATATCTCTTTGTCAAGCATTCGGGTTGTATTTTTTATTTCCAAAACAATAACTGTTTTTTTGCATTGCAATAATCCAATTTTTGCTGGAAATACGGCAAAAATTGAAACAATAATTTCTCACAACATATTGCATTATACTTTAGAATATTACAAAATATTTATAGGGAACTCTCGGTTCGCTGGGTGTCTTACCAAATCTCTAAAAAATAGAGAGGAGGTGCAGTTTATGATTAATCAGAAATTTATCCTCAGGGTACTTGATATGATTAAGTCCATACTATTGCTTTTAATTCTATTAAAACTAGAATTCAAAAAAGACACCGATTCATATTTCGATGATATGAATTGATGTCAACACAAAATTTTTGGGTAAGACATTCAGCATTCCAAAACTGAATGTTCCCTTTTAGTTTATGCAAGTGTCCCTTGCTACATACATCATACCATAGGTTTACATGAAAAGTAAACTTGTTTTGATTAGGTACCTTGTAAAAAACCTCAATCTAGAGTATAATTATATTATCAAGAGTAGAGCAAACAAGAGTTAAAATTTGCCTAGACTAATTTAGTCTAAACACTTGACAAGAATATGCCTCTGGTGGCAAGATTAAATAGAAAAGTGGTTTTGTCCGGACCCAAAGGGGGAAGGACATTTATAGTGCTATAAAATTTCCCATCCTTTTGGGTTCAATAATTTTTTAAAGATAATTACTGTCTATTGATATTTAGATTAATTTTGTCTATAATAG
>JAZQJK010000072.1:0-4259 GCA_045541615.1 Bacilli bacterium | reverse complement strand
TGAACTGAACCCCAAAAGTTGGACAGTTTATAAATAGTTTCTAATTAGAGGATTGTAACCTGTAATTTACAGGTGACAGTCCTTTTAATTTTACTTTAATTCTATCATAATTGTAATAATAAATATAGTCATCAATTGCTTTTATCAAGTCATCTAGCGTTTTATAATTATCTTCTTGATCATAAAACATTTCTGTTTTAAGTATACCAAAAAAGTTTTCCATCATTCCATTGTCCATACTATTTCCTTTTCTAGACATACTTTGTTTAATACCATTATTTTTCAATCTTTGTTGATAAGATTGATGTTGATATTGCCATCCTTGATCTGAATGAAATATCAATCCTTCAAGATTATTATTCTTATCGAATGCTTTATTAAGCATATCATTTATTTGTTCTAGATTAGGTGATTTAGAAGTGTTATAAGAAATCACTTCACCATTAAATCCATCTAATATTGGTGATAAATAACATTTTTCACCACGAAGATTAAATTCTGTTACATCTGTATACCATTTTTTATTAGGTTTGTCTGCATTAAAATCTCTTTCAATTAAATTATCAGCAATTTTACCAACCGTTCCTTTATATGATGAATATTTTCTTTTATTTCTTTTTAATGGTTTTAATCCTAATTTAACCATTATTCTATAAACTTTTTTATGATTAACATTATATCCTTGATTTTTAAGTTCTAATGTAATTCTACGATAACCATATCTTTCTTTGTTATTAATAAATATTTCTTTTATTTTATTAATTATTTCTTTATTCTTATCATCTTTATCTGTTTTAGATAAAGTATAATAATATACAGATTTAGCTAAACCTGATACTTTTAGAAGAATCGTCAATGGATATGTTAGCCGAAGTTCACTTACAACATTTACTTTTTCTTCTGTTGTTGATTCTTCCTTGCTTGAACAACGGCTCTCAATTTTTTTGAGTATTCAAGTTCCGCTTTTAAATATAAATTTTCTTCTTGTAATCGTTTTATGGTTTCATCCTTTGTTTCTTTACTTTTTTTCTTTGTTACTTTTGGCATAGTTGTCCGCCCTCGCTTTCGTTCAACTATATTATAACAGTTTTCTTTATATTTTTTTATCCAATTGTTTAACATTGACTTGCTTAATAATCCTTCATCAATTGCGACTGAAGTAATTGATTCATTATTAATTAAGACTCTATTAATTATTTCTTCTTTTTGAAAGGGCGGATAATATTTATTTTTGTTTTTTCTTAAAATTTCAATTCCATGTTTATCAATTAATCTTATCAAATATTCAACACGTGTATCACAAATTTTATATTTAGAACATAATGTATGAATACTTTTTCCATTTTTTCTTTCTTTGTATAAATTTAAAATATCGTTATTACTTAATTTAGTCATATAAAAACCTCGTTTCTTATGTCCAAGAAACGGGGTTCATATCATAATGAAGATTAGTCTTATTTTTTGATGTTCTCTCTAGTATTCTCCTTCACCTTCTACAAAGGGATTCATATGTGACATCTTCTTTCCCATCTATTACAATTTGTTCGCCATCAAATACAGGTTTACCATTTTTATATCTTACACACGTGGTCGCTTTTTTTCCACACATGCATATAGTTTTATTTTCCTCAATAGAATCCGCTATTTCAAATAGCCTTTTTGACCCGGGAAACAACTTATTTTGGAAATCCGTTCTAAGACCATAACAAATAACTGGTATTTCCAATATATCGACAATATCTCCAAGATTATCGATTTGCTCCTCTTTTAAAAATTGTACTTCATCTACTAATATGCAATGAAAGTGTTTTTTTAGAAGTAATTCGGATGCATACTCGAATAAGTCCTCATCATCAGAAATTAGATGCTCAACTGGTACTTTACTTCCATTTCTGCTGATAATAACATTACCACCTTTTGTATCAATTTTGGGCTTTATAATTAATGCATTTAAATCTCTTTCTTTATAGTTATAATAAGTTTTTATTAAGTCAAGTGTTTTTCCACTGTTCATTGCTCCATATCTAAAATATAACTTTGCCATTTACTACCTCTTTTTATTCTATAACTGTTTTTAAAAATTCTTTGCTTTTTAAATAAAGACCAGTATACCTATCATAATAATCTTTAAGTATTGTATTTATATTTTCTTTAACTACACTGCCTATCTTCAAATCCGTAATAGATGGAATATCGACATAATAGTAGAGTCTAAACATCTTAATGGTCTTTTCATCATACACCGGTTCGTTTATCCGGCATGTTTTACATAAGTATCCGCCAGAATCCCCGCTTAACGTTATTATATCAGTGGTATTCCCGCATTTGATACATCTATCTAAATCAAAGCCCACACCCAAATAATCTAGCATTTTAACCTCTAGTATGTTAGTCATTATCATAGGGTCTAAACCGTCTTCTATCTTTAAAATTGTACTTTTAAGTATTGAATATATGGTTTTGTTTTTATTTTGTTTAGCAGTTTGATACGTGAGTTCTGATATGTATGTTAAATAACCTATTTTTATTATATCAGTTTTAATATTTCGAAGGGGTGAGATTATATCGACATCAATCAGTGTTGAGAGTTTATTTTCGTGATAATAAACACTGAATATACCCAATGTAAATTTCTCTGTAGAACTTCTAAATTTACTTTTTATCTTCTTAGCACCCTTTGCCATGACACCGATTATTCCAGCATCTTTGGTGAGTATATTCAAAATTTTACTAGATTCGCCATATGGCGTTTCTGTCACAATAATTCCCTCAAACTCCCTAATCATACTTACTCCTCATTAGATATTTTTTTATATAACAAATAGTCTTCTATACGGCCCGTCTCTTTAAATTTATTCCATGCTTCCAATTCCTTTTTATTCATCTTTAAGTTCCTCCTATACATATGTTGGGATAAATACTACTTTATTATTCACCATTTTTAGAAAAACCTAAATCTTTTAGTAAAACTTCTCTATCTCGCCATTTTGGTATTGTTTTGCAATATAGTTCTAAATAGACTTTTTTATCGAACATCTCTTCTATATCTTTCCTTGCAAGTGACCCAATTTCCTTGAGCATTGCGCCACCTTTACCGATTATGATTTTTTTAAGTGCATCTCTATCTACTATGATATCGACGTATACTTCTACGATATCTTTTTTTACTTCATAATAAGTTGTCACACATGTCACTGAATGCGGTACTTCGTTATTCGTAAGTCTTAAAACTTTTTCTCTAACTAGTTCACTTATCATAAATTTTGGGTCCAAGTTAGTTACTTGGTCACTATTATAATATTTTATATTATCCGATAAATATTTTTTTACCACTTTTAAGAGTTCCTTTATATTATCATCTTTTAAGGCACTTACAGGAACAATGTCAGAAAATGGGAATAAATCCTTGTATTCGTTTATCTTGCTTATCAATTTTTCATCACTTATGCGATCGATTTTATTTATGACAAGAATTACAGGAACATCTCTGTTTTTAAGAGCTTTCATTATAAACTCATCGCCAGGTCCTAACTTTTCAGTTGCATCGATTAAAAATAATATTGCATCTATATCTCTAAGAACACTATAACTCTCCTTATTTAGAACTCTTCCAAGTTTATTTTGGGGTTTATGTATACCAGGCGTATCAATAAATATTATTTGAGTATCCTCTTCGTTATATATTCCCTCGATAGTATTTCTCGTAGTTCCTGCAACATCACTCGTAATAGCAAGTTTAGCATTGACAATTGAATTTAAAAGAGTACTTTTACCGACATTGGGTCTACCAACTATACTGACAAATCCGCTTTTCATATTTAACCACATCTTTCTTTCTACCCAATTTTAGCACACTTAAAATACATTGTAAACTTTTTTAAATAGTTTCGTTACTGTGATATTTTAATATGACATCGTCCGTTATTTCTTGGTTCTTTTGTGCCTAATAATCCATTTTACTCCATGGTGCATTTGATTTATGCGTTAAATTTACTAACTCACTTGCACTCAAATGAGCATATTTTTTTAAAGTTTCATCGATGCTTTTGATTTTTTTCATACCATCTTTTGATGCAATTATTCTGCACTCTATATGACATATTTCATCAGCAGAAGTTATTTTTTCGATGCGTTTTTCTTTATTTACTTTAAATTTTTTATATACACTTTGCGATACAGGTCCAAATTTAAAGCCTTGAATTTTGTCTATATACAATTTTTCACCAGTCGTGCAGTGATAATCAGCATAACTTAGGTAT
>JAZQJK010000071.1:0-7691 GCA_045541615.1 Bacilli bacterium | reverse complement strand
GTCTATTTTGCATGTTTACAGGAACTACATACTCACTCTTTACTGTATCGAAATATCTTAATGCGGCTACAATAACAATTGCAAAATTAAATTACACTCTCACGAGTTCTACGGATGGTTATTCAAATGGTACTATTACTGTAGATGCCGGTGAAACAACATCAGTTGATTTAACTTTAACAAGTCTTAATCCAATACAAACTAAATATGCTTTAAATTATACGACCTCTAATACTGGAGCATCCGTGTTTTATTCTCAAAATTTAAAAAATAATGTAAGTGGTACAATTGGTACTAATGGTAGTTCAATTAACATGCGTATAGTAATTAATAATACGAGTACTTCTGCTGCAACAGTTACGTTTAATATACTAGGTGGTTATGTCCAAAATTCACTCACGACAAATATAACTGCTGGTTTCTATGAACAAGATTTAACTATAAGAACTATATTGTTAGATGAAAATTTTGGAAACGCTACACCAGCTGCTGATTTCCCGCTTAAAACTGACAGTTATGCATATTTCAAAACCGATTGTTCAGAGCAGGCTAATCCTGTATGGAATTATGATGATTGGTCTATTACTTTGAATAATTTAAGCGAGCAAATCGCATGTGATGTCTATTTTAAAAAACTCACTAACGATATAGAAGTATACTTCATGCTTCAAGATGTGAATGGTCAAAATGGTGTATTATCTGATTCAGTTCCTAATAATGGAACATATACATTCCAAAAGGCGACTTGTAGTACAGGAGTAGAAGCAACATGGGATGCTACGAATTGGCAACTCGCCATACCAGATATTTCAAATAAGACTATGTGTATCGGTTACTTTAATTCGAACTCGTAGTTGAAATTTGCCTAGAATAATATAGTCTAAACGCTTGACAAGATTGCCCACATGTGGCAAGATTAAATAGAAGAATGGTTTGTCCGGACCCAAAAAGAAAGTCCGGACCCAAAAAGAAAGTCCGGACCCAAAAGGGAAAGGACTTTTTTGGTGCTATAAAATTTCCCTTCCTTTTGGGTGCAAAAAAATTAAAAGTTGGGATGATTAAATGAAAAAAACAAAAAATATAGTTTTTATTTTTGGTTTAGTATTTATGTTTATATTAGGTTTTACACTATTTATTCCTGATAAATCAAAAATTTACAGCAACCCGCTATCAGTTTTGATTGAAAAAGATGGTACCTATATTAAAACAAATACTAACAAATTAAAGCCAGAAGGCAGATATGTATTTAATGAGAGCAAAACTTATTGTCAAAATGGTTCTAAAATAATATGGAATGGTGAAAGTGCCTCATTTATAGGTTCTGTTTCCGATAAGTGTAATTTGTATTTTGCTGAAGGAATAGACTTTAAAATTGATAAAATACTTATTAATGGTGAGTATGCCCAAAATATTCCATCCGATAAAAATTACGAAGTTGAAGCAATTTGTAATGGTGCAAAAGCAATGTGGAATTATTCGGACTGGTCATTAAAAATAGTAGAAATATCTAATAAACTTTCGAGTTGCAATTTGGAGTTTACATCTATTAATGAATTCCAATATTTAAACCAGTATATTATTGGTAAAGTAAATACTCTGCAAGGGTTAAAAGCAATAGATGGAAAAATTATAAATGAAAATGGTTATAGATATGAGGGAAATAATCCATACAATTATATACTATTTAACAATGAACTATGGAGAATAATAGGAGTTTTCGAGACTGAACTTGCAAGTGGTTCAACGCAAAATTTAGTTAAAATAATAAGAGAAGAAAGTTTTGGGAGTATGACGTGGGATAAGACTAATTTATCTTCTTGGGAAACCACCGAGGGAACTAAAGCAAGTTTGAATTATATTTTAAATGAATATTATTTTAAAGGTTTAGATGGAACAGATTCAGAATATTGTCGTATATCTAGTAGCACTGCTGATTGTGATTACACACATATGGGACTAAATGAAATTTCAAAAAATATGGTTGAAAATGTAAAATGGTATTTAGGCGGAGTAAATATTTCAACTGGTAAAGTGCTTGTCAATCCTAATGATATGTATAATTATGAAAGAGGTAATATTATATATAATGATACTTATAAAACTGAAAGTTATGGTCATATAGGTCTCATGTATCCTAGTGATTATGGGTATAGTACACTGGAAGAATCGTGCCCCCGAAGTACTGAAATGGGAATTTATGCAAATGTTGAAGGTTGTGCCAGCGATGCTTGGATACTTAAGTACGGTAATGAATGGGTATTAAATGCAAATATGAGTTCGAATTATGTACCAATATACATAGGAAGTAGTGGGAGATTATACAGTGATTTTGGCGCTAATGCAGGGCAAATAATACGACCAGTCCTATATTTAAAAAATAATGTGTATATAGTTAGTGGTTCTGGAAAAAGAGAAGATCCATATATCGTAAATATTTAAAAGGAATGATTTATTTGAGAAAAATATTTTTACTAATAAGTTTTATTATAGGAATTTTAAGTTTTAATTCTTTATACTATTATGATTCACATCATGAAAGGATTGAATATTCAGTTTTTGTAAACGGTTTAAGTCAAAATTATTTCCCTGAAAAAGGAGATTATACAATTGATATTTCATGTACTGAATCAAATGCTATATGGGATTACGACTCGTGGAATTTAAAATTGACGGATTATGCGGGTAATACAAACAAGTGTTATATCGACTTCACATCAATTGAAAAATATGTTTATTTAAATGAATATATAATAAGTAAGACAGGTTCTATACAAGGTAAAAATGAATCGGAGGGAAAAATAGTTTTAGAAAATGGATATAGATATGAGGGAAATAACCCATATAACTATGTAAAATTTAACGGAGAACTTTGGAGAATAATTGGAGTATTTGAAACGACACTCGCTGATGGCTCTACAAAACAAAATTTAACCAAGATAATTAGAAATGATTCATTTGGAGGCTTCGCATTTAATGAATTAAACAGAAATTATTGGGAATTAGAAACTGGTGTTAGATCATCACTAAATATAATATTAAATGATTATTATTATACGGCAATAGATGGTAGCGACTTAGAATATTGTTATTATTATTCAAATACTGTAAAAGGTGATTGTGATTTTACTCAAATTGGAATGCAGAATGAATATAGAAATTATGTGAAAAATGTAACTTGGCATTTAGGTTCTAGTTCATCATCAGGTTCTGCTTCTGAATTATATAATATAGAACGTTCCAATCAAGCATATTCAGGAAATGCGACTTCTTCCATTGGACATATCGGTTTAATGTATCCAAGTGATTATATGTATAGTGTGCTTGAAAGTTCTTGTCCTCGTACGACAGCAAACAGTAGTTATTATGTAAATGACTGTTCAGGTAATTCGTGGCTTTTCAAATATAATCATGAATGGGTTTTATATAATACAAGTGCAAATAACTGGGCAGCAGGTGTAATTGGTTGGAATGGGAATCTCGATCTTACAAATTCAGGATCCTCAATGGCTTTTAATATAAGACCGGCTATTTATTTAGATGAAAATACTTATATCATAACTGGTGATGGTTCTTATGAAAATCCATATATAATATCACTTAAAAAGTGATAAATTTAATCTTTAGTTTAATATATAATTCGCCCTAATCAGGTGAATTTTTCTTTAAAAGCAACATGGCTTCTTGCCTTTTTTTCTGGGCTATGTTAAGATTATGAAGGTGATTTAAATGACAAAATATGATGAGAGTTCGATAAAAATACTTGAGGGGCTTGAAGCAGTAAGAAAAAGACCAGGTATGTATATCGGTTCAACGGATAAAAGAGGAATGCACCATTTAGTATGGGAAATTGTAGATAATTCTATAGACGAAATCATAAACGGACATGGTGACAAAGTAAAAATCGTTTTACATCCCGATAACTCGGTGACTATCACTGATAATGGGCGTGGTGTTCCAATCGGAATGCATCCAAGTGGTATGAGTACACCTGAAGTAATATATACAGTACTCCATGCCGGTGGTAAGTTTGAAGAGGGAAACTATAAAGTATCAGGGGGACTTCACGGTGTAGGTGGAAGTGTCGTAAATGCTCTTAGTAAATGGATGGATGTCACTATATGTAGAGATGGTAAAATAGTCAATATCAAATTCAAAGATGGTGGTAAAGTATCTGAACCTCTACATGAAATAGGTACAACTAATAAAACGGGTACTTCTGTTACATTCATGCCAGACCCTGAAGTATTTGGCGATAATAAATTCAGTTTTACAACTATATGTGAAAGAATGCAAGAAAGTGCGTTTTTGCTTAAAAATTTAACAGTCGAAATTAAAGATGAAGAAGATTCACTTGAAGAAAAATACCATTATGATGAGGGACTTATTTCATTTGTAAACTATATCAATGAAGACAAAAAAGCACTCCATAAAACAATAAAATTTGGAGGAACTAAAAATAACATCGAGGTAGATATCGCTCTTCAATATACTGATGGTTATAGTGAAAACATCTTATCATTTGTAAACAATGTCAAAACAATAGATGGTGGTTCACATGAAGTTGGGTTTAAAACAGGAATAACGAAAGTATTTAATGAGTATGCGAGAAACAATAATCTTCTAAAACCAAAAGAACCTAATTTCGATGGAAGTGATGTTCGAGAAGGTTTAACTGCAGTCATAAACTTAAAAATACCTGAAGAACTTCTACAATTCGAAGGACAAACTAAGGGAAAACTCGGAACACCAGAAGCTAAAAGTGCAGTTGAACAAGTTGTGGGAGAACAACTCAAATATTTTCTAGAAGAAAATAGAGAAGTTGCTCTTAGTATAATAGAAAAGGCCTCTAAAAGTAGAGTGGCTCGTGAAGCGGCTAGAAAAGCCAGAGAAGAGGCGCGAAACGGTAAAGGTAATAAAAAGAACGAACGCGTTTTAAGTGGTAAACTCACACCTCCTCAGAGTAGAAATCCTAAAATAAACGAACTATTCATAGTCGAGGGTAATTCTGCCGGTGGTACTGCTAAAAAAAGTCGTGACCGCAAATTCCAAGCGATTTTGCCACTTAGGGGAAAAATTATCAATACTGAAAAAGCGAGTATGTCCGATATCATGAAAAATGAGGAAATCAATACTATGATACATTGCATTGGTGCAGGGTATGGTCCAGAGTTTGATATAAATGATATCAACTATGATAAAGTTATAATCATGACCGATGCCGATGATGATGGTGCTCACATACAATGTTTACTTCTAACTTTCTTCTATAGATTCATGAAACCTCTAATCGAGCATGGACACCTATATATCGCTATGCCACCACTTTATAAAGTGGATACACCAAAAGCAAAAGAAAAGTGTAAATACTTTTGGAGTACAGATGAACTCAAAAAATTTCTAAGTACACAGTCTACAAAGCTGAATGTTCAAAGATATAAGGGACTTGGTGAGATGAATCCAATCCCACTATGGGAGACTACGATGAACCCTGAGACAAGAAATTTGATAAAAGTAAATATAACGGATGCCGCTCTTGCCGAGAAAAGAGTAAGCGTATTAATGGGAGATGTAGTAGAACCTAGAAAAGAGTGGATAAACGAAAATGTCGAATTCACACTAGAGGATGACTACGAAATATAATTATGAAAATTAAGATTGCAGTATATTACTATTTAAGAATAAATGAAAATGAAATAATAGATTTTAGTACGATATCAGAATTTGAGGGAATGGAAGACTATCTAACTTTAAATATCTTTACAGGATATCATGATAATAAAGAAGAACTCATACAAACTCTTAAAAAACTAGAACTCATTGCACCTAGTAAAATAGTTCGCTCTATTGATATCGTAAAGAGAAAAGGTAATAAAAAAGATGGATATACTTATAAATATCTAACGAATACTCTAGTATTTAAGGATGAACTTAAGTATCTTTCACTTGAAACGATTAAAGATTTCGTGGTTAAAAATCAAAAAAATCACGAACTCATGAAAACTCTTGTAGATGAATATAAAGATAACTTACAAAAGAAAGTACACTCAAAAGAAAGAAATATAGAACAAATAAATAAGACTTTGTGTTATATGCTATCTAATTCTGATAAAAAGGAACTTGAGGAAGAGGTACAAAAAGAGAGAAATTCTTTAATGAAATTTAAAAGTGAACTTTTAACTCTTCAAAGAATTGAGGTCATCTCAAATCGTATGGAAAACGGAAGTGTCTCGAATGATATGATTAATGAGTATGCAGAAAGACTTTCTCATTTTATAGAAAATGAAGTTTACTATTATAGGGATGGTAAAGTAACTCCGAACAACAGGGGACTTGTCAAACTTGCAAAAGTTGTAAGTCGTCTTGTTAAGAAATTTGATAATATTTATGTACCAAACCCTACTATGAAACACAATGTTACTTTAAATAGATTTGATAAATTACTAAATCAAACACTCATAAATAGTAACCCTAAAATAGATACTTTCTCACTAAATGAAGACGATTTTGAAGAAGAAATCGACCCCGATACATATATGTTTTTAGATGCAAGTGACTACGATTACATCAGGTCAGATATCTCTGATATCGAGGCTGAAGAGAGTATAGAGGCATCTATTGAAAACCTAGAAATCAAGCAGGGAAGACATAGATAAATAAAAAAAATTCTTATCACAAATGGTAAGAATTTTTCTATAAATAAAAGAACGGCTTGGGCTCATATGCTTGAAATAGTAAATATCCTTATATTCGCTTGGAATAAACACATACGAGACTGATAGAGCAGTTTTTTTATATGAAATATATTACCATGAATTTATAATGCTGTTAAATGATTTCCAGCGGAACGTACTTTATTTTTTTTGTTAAATTTTATATAATCATTATGGTGGTATTATGGATGTACTCATAGAAAAATTTATTGAATACTTACGCTTTGAAAAGAAATATTCTGAAAATACAGTCATATCATACGAAAGAGATTTAGATGTTTTTAAAGAATTTATAGTTCTAAAAAAAATCGATTTAAAAACACTTGAATACTCGAATGTTACGGACTATTTAATATTTTTAAGTGGTCGCAAATTTTCAAGTAGTTCGGTGAATAGAAATCTAAGCACCCTTAGAAGTTTTTATGGTTTTTTACTAAAAATAGATGAGGTTAAATCATCACCTTTTAAATCGATAAGGGGGCCGAAAAGGGAGAAAAAACTACCTAATTTTTTACATTACAATGAGTTTGAAGATTTACTTTCCGCGTGTGATGAAACTAATCTTGGCATGCGCAATCGTATGATTTTAGAACTTCTTTTTGCAACTGGGGTTCGTGTCAGTGAACTAATAAATATAAAACTTGGAGATATAGATTTTAAAAACTGTGAGATAAAAATTTTGGGTAAAGGAAAAAAAGTGCGAATAGTTTACTTTAATAAAGTTTGTCAAAAGGTCATGAGTGAGTACGTTTTGAATGCAAGACAGGAATTATTAAGTGGAAAGATGTGTGAATATCTCCTTGTGAATCATTTGGGAAATAAATTGACAAGAAGAGGAGTCGCAGATATTTTAGATAAATTGATATTAAAAAGTTCTATTAAGCACAAGATTTCTCCACATACTTTGAGGCATACCTTTGCAACTAGTCTATTAAATAATGGTATGGATATTCGTGAAGTTCAGGAATTACTAGGTCATGA
>JAZQJK010000070.1:0-3462 GCA_045541615.1 Bacilli bacterium | reverse complement strand
GCAAAAATTGGACTAATGTATTTACATGATTTGTATTACAGTGTAAATGAAAATGCTAATTGTACTAATGATGATTGCAATACTTGGTTAATGGAAGATACTAATATGACTTCTGAATGGACAATAGCTAGATTTGATGGTACAACTGCGTGGTCACGTATGGGTTCCAAATTTGATGTTGATTGTTATGATATTAATGATGAACTTGATGTTCGCCCCGTATTTTATTTAACAAGTGATATGTACTATCTTGGCGGAACAGGAATACTAGAAGACCCTATTCTCATATCATAAACTAGACTAAATTTTCAAATACTAGAACCCTAGACAGGTTCTTTTCCTTTCCCCATAATACTTCCCACCCCAAACGCATATACTTAACAGGGTGCCACATGAACATAAAAAACAATATCGTAAACTACTTATATGACAAAGACTACTGCATTTGTCTATATGATAATAACTTCTACGTATTCAATTACACTTATCTAGAAAACTTCAACGACAAGAGAATAACCATAGAACTAGAAAACAAAAGAGAAATCAAAATACTTGGAGAAAATCTCACAATAGTAAAAATAACCAAAGAAGAACTGCTCATCAAAGGTAACATTAAAACCATAGAGTTTAAGGGATTCGATGAGAAAGAAAATTAAAATCAAAATAAGTGATGACTCCAAGTATGTCATAAGAAGACTTAACCGTAAGAATATAGACATATACGATATCGAATATAGAAGTAATGGCAATGTATACACTGTAAATTTAGATGACTTAGATAGAATAGGTTTTGAGAATGTAGATATAGTTTCTTATAAAGGAATAGATAGTCTCATATTTAAAATAAAGAGGCACAAACATTTTATTTTGGGATGTATGCTTTCTATATTGGTGATGTTTTTCTTGAGTAATTGTATCTTTAAAATTGAAGTTATTCATGGTGATAAGGAAATTAGAGACCTCGTAAGAGAAGAACTTAAAAACAATAATGTACATGAGTTTATGATAAAGAAGAGTTTTGATGAACTCCAAATAGTAAAGGAGAACATAAAAAATAAGTATCCCGAAAATATAGAGTGGCTTGAAATAATCGATGATGGAATGAAGTATACTGTCAGGGTCGAAGAGAGAATTATAACAAAAGAAGAAGAAAAACCCGATTACTGTGATATCATAAGCACTAAAGACGCGATGGTTCTATCGATAAATTCTAACTCTGGTCAAAACAGGGTCGACTTAACGGACTATGTCAAAAAGGGTACAGTTCTCATAAGTGGAGCTGTATACTTTAACGAAGAGATTAAATCCTACACATGCGCAGAAGGTGAAGTGTACGGCAATACTTGGTATACAGTAAACGCGAGTGTACCACTTGATTACATCGATAAAAAATATACTGGAAAGAAGAGCAAAAACATCGCTTTTGAGTACGGTTCTAAACTTACGGAGATATTTAAAGTACATCTTGATAAGTATGACACAGTAAAAGAAAAGATTTTTTCTATTGGAAACTTCACTCTTTATAAAGAAACTCATAAAGAATATGTGAGCAAAAATTCTAAATATGAAGTGGAAGAGGCCTATTTAAAAGCACTTGAAATTGGAAGAGAAAAACTTTTAATAGGACTAGACAAAAGTGCAACGATTTTAAGCGAAAAAGTTTTGCAAAGAAACGTATATGATAGTATAATTGAGGTAGAAATTTTTTATTCAGTTAAAGAACTTATAAGTGAAAAAACTGTTTTAGAAATTCCAAAAGAAGAAGAAGGAGTTAAAGAAAATGAGTCTACCTAGAGAATTTTATACTATTATTGCAGATATTTGGCCTATGCTTTTGATATTCATAGTCGTATTATCTACGATTAGGATTTGTCACATATTAGAAAAGGGAGAAAAGTTCGTATTATATAAAGAATTCTTTTCTCTTGCCTTTGTCATTTACATATTTTTGCTATTCGGTTTAGTAACTAATACGGATGTTCAAAGTATAAGTAATAATTTTATTCCATTTAAAGAAATACTTAGATACGAGATTGGAAGTAAGTATTTCATGTGGAATATAGTCGGAAATATCGCAATTTTTATACCATTTGGATTTTTTATAAGCCTGTATCTAAACTCACAAAAGTGGAATAAGCCTCTTTTGATAACTTTTATCTCGAGTTTAACTATAGAACTCGTACAACTTTACATAGGGCGAAGTTTTGATGTCGATGATATAATACTCAACTGTGCGGGTGGAATAGTCGGATTTCTAGTATACATCGCTTTAAGTGCGATTAAGAGACACTTACCGAGATTTTTACAAAGAGATATCGTTTATAACATATTGACAGCACTTCTCATTATAATTATAATAGGGTATGCGATTAAGTGGTGGGGGATTGTTGTTTGATGAATATTTATAGTATTATTGATGAATACGGATATGAAGGGGATTATTCTTATTTAGAAGGTTTACTTGAACTTGCTATAAAAAAGTTTGATATAGACGGCATTTTTACGATTATCTTTATAGGTGATGACCTCATGCATGATATGAATAAAACTTATAGAGGAATAGACCGGACTACTGATGTTTTGTCCTTTGCATTAAATGATGAAGAATCTAATTTTGAGGAAAACATCAATGTACTCGGGGATATTTTTGTCTCTATACCAAAGATGAAATGTCAAGCAATAGAGTACAACCACAGTGAAAAAAGAGAACTATCGTTTTTAGTCATTCACGGCCTATTACACTTACTTGGATATGACCACATGAATGAAGATGATGAGAAAGTTATGTTTTCTTTGCAGAAAGAGGTATTAAGTGATGCACACATCGAGAAATAAAAGTAAACATAAGGGATTAAAGAGAATATTTTACAGTGCTAAGTATGGATTTGATGGTCTTATATATGCATATAAAAATGAAAAGAGTTTAATATTGCATGCGATTACTACTTTGGTATCCGTAATACTCGGTTTTACTTTAAATATATCAGTAAACCAATGGATGGTAATACTAATCTCACTCGGTATCATACTTGCTTTTGAACTCATCAATACTGCAATAGAGGCATGTGTAGACATGGTCACAGTTGAGTATAATGAACTTGCTAAAATTGCAAAAGACTGTGGCAGTGCAGCATCTGTTGTCACATCAGGGATGTATTTAATCATATTCACTGTGATATTTATTCCAAAAATAATTGAGTTATTTTCTATTTAAACTTACTAAATGTACGCACATATATTAGATTTTTAATAATTTTAACATCTCTAATATAATGTGTCTTTTTATATAATTATCAGATACACTGGTTCTTTAAAAATTTATAACAGTTACTTAAAAAGTTTGTAGTTATATGCGAGGAAAAAATGTTAAATCATTTTTGCAAGGGCACTGTCTTACGATGGAGTCCTATTTTTCTATCTAAATATTAAAGAAAAAATTATTTTACTCGAGTTCGCTATGAA
>JAZQJK010000069.1:0-7131 GCA_045541615.1 Bacilli bacterium | reverse complement strand
TGATGCTATATACGTTAGACCAAAATACACCTGTCGTGTAAAATACATGGAGAGAACTAAAAACAACCATTTAAGACAGCCATTTATATTTTAGTTGCTCATATAATTATATCATGACAATTTTATGAACAAGGTTTTTTTTGCACTTAACTATGATTAAATTCATAGTTCTTTTGTTATATTATATTTATAAACAAAAAAATCGAACTAATATGTCCATTATATATCAAATGGAGCCTAAGGGAAGAAGTAGAACAACTTTTAATTTTTAAATAACACTAAAGTTTTTTCTTTGCCATATTTTTCATAATTTAACTTAGATTTGGCTTCAATATATCTTTCAAATTCAACTTTTTCAAAATCTAGTATTTGCGATATAAAATCCTTATCACGTAAGAATTTTGAAAAACCATCGCTATATACCACTATTATGTCACCATCTGATAATTGAAATTGTCCAGTTCTTATAAATTCTATAGCCGATTTTTCACCAGTAATAGCTCCATAAGACACGCATTTATCATCTTGAATATTGCTTAAATTATTTCTGTAATCTCTTCTAACTATCACTCGGGCTTCTGGTAAATTCCAGGGAATACCAATTTTATTAATATAGGGATCACTATATAATTCTTTATCATCTTCTGTTTGAAATTTAATATTACCTAATCTATCATATACAATTATTCCACAATCACAAATATAAGCATAATTTAAAGTGCAGTTTTCAATACTAATACATGAAGCAACGGCTCCATAATAATCATTTTCAAGATAATCACATTTTGAAATATATTTATCGTTTAATTCCCTAACACATTCATTACATTTAATCAATTTTTCCATTAGTGATCCATCTGTTTTAGAAAAAATATCACATATCACTTTCGCTGCTAATTCAGCACCACTAGGTCTTGGATATCTTTCTAAAAAATCTTTGAGAGAACAAGTCGATAAATCATTAATTCCAATAGGATCTCTAGTTATTCCATCAGCCACAATTGCTTCAGTTTCGGAAGCATAGAATTGATCTTCAACAGGAAAATTAAGTGTCTTTGTATTATCAAATGTATTTTTATATACTAACATATTTATCACCATTTTCTAGACATATAATGATTTTGTCATTATACAAGTGCGTTTCTAAATTGATAGAATTCAATTTAATATATAGTATATTTTATCATAAAGTTTAAAATAATAAAACCCGAACCATAAATGTTCGAGTTTGGTATCAATTTGGAGCGGGTGAGGGGAATCGAACCCCCGTTATCAGCTTGGAAGGCTGGAGCTCTACCATTAAACTACACCCGCAAAATCAATTGACGATATAAATTATATCGCAATTGTTTTTATTTTGCAATACTTTTTGACAATTATTGACCTAAAATTTTACGATAATAGTCATTTTCTACTATTCTATCGCTAACTATAACTCTATTTTGGATATCATTATTTATTTTATCGACATAATTTTCCGGAACAATTGCACCTTCATTTGGGGTAAAAGTAGATGTTTTAGCATTATACCTACCCTTTTCAGTAATCCAAGAATAATCGGCAAATATGACTATACTTTCTTCCCTACTCATTATATCTGTCCCTAATAGTAATCTTGAGTCATAGTCAACACCAAACATATTTAATATAGTTGGTAACACATCTACAGAAGTTGAAAGTTTATCTATAACGGTGAATTCCTGTTTGCTGTTGTAAATTATGAGTTCACTCTTATGTACTCCAAAAGTCTCATCTCGTTCAAAAGTACTGAGTTCATTTATGGCATCTAAACTTAACCCATACGGATAATGGTCACCAGACAAAACTATTACGGTATCATCAAGTATATTTGCTTGTTCTAATTTATAAAGTAATAATTCTAAAGCTCTATCGAGTTCAATTTGCGTAGCAAGATATGCTTTTGCCGGTGTGCTATAATCTAAACTCTCAACATATTTTTTATTTTTCATCGCCATGTTATTTCCATAAAAATTGTACTCTGTATGCCCACTTACTGTAATGTAATAAATTGCAAAACGTTCCTTGCCAATAAAATTAGCAGATGAATGCTCGACCATTTCGACATCGCTCGGTGGCCAAACTTTACATTTAACTCCAACTTCTAAACCATTACCACAGCCCAAGTAATTATTAAAACCTAGAGTAGGCATAGTTTTTTGTCTCTTATAATAAGTGTAAGTATAATTATGGAAAGCTTGAGTATGGTAGCCCTTATTCGAGAAAATGTTACCAATGGAATATGGAAAAGATACATTTCCTTCTTTCCACAAGTTAAGCCCCTTTTGAGTCGGAATTAGACTCGTTGTAAATTGATATTCTCCTCCAGTAGTACTCATAAACATAGGTGAATAATAATTTGTGAACTTAAAACTCGAGTTTACGAGTTTAAATAATGTCGGGGTGATATTTTCATCAACAGCAATTGTATTAAAACCCTCTGCTAAAATATAAATCAAATTTTTTCCTTCATATATACCAGTATAATCATTTTTTTCAGTAACTCTTCTATTTTTAAAATACGAGTTCAATGTAGAAATTGCCGTATTATTGAAGTCGTTTTCAAAATTTATATTTAATTTATTATATTCAATTACATCATCAGAAGACTCCTCTTTGACTGATGTTTCATTTTCATTTGTAACTTCTAATTTAGGTGTAAAGCCAAACATATATCTACCTATATCCAATTTAAATTCTGTAATGAGACCAAGTTTTGTGACCGTAATCGTAGGTGCATGGGTATTGAAATACAAATTATATGGTGAGTAAATGCCCGTCTTTGTAAAACTTATCATGACAAAAACTATTAAATATAAAGCAAAATAAACTAAAGCACTGCTAAAAACATACTTTCTTTCTAAATCAAAATATATTCTCTTTTTAAAAATTACAAATATTATAAAAGGTATACAAAGCGATATAATCATTAAAGCATGATTGTACATTTCCTCATAAAGTATTCTTCTAAAATCAAATGCTTGGTCAGCCATATTAAGCGAATATATAGAGAATGTGGTATCATAAATCAGAGTAAACATCGCTTCAGATATGAATAAAATCGTCATTAAACAGAACAAAATTATTAAAACCGTACTTCTTACTTTTTTTCTCAAAAATCCAGTCAGGAACGTAAAGAAAAGTGCGTATATCGTAGTAAATAATGACATATATAATAAATCTATATTAAATAAGTTGTGGAAAAGTGCTGACTTATAAACACATTCTAGCCAAAATATACTACAAAAGTAAAAGATAAAGCACTTAATAAATTGTCTCATAGCTTCTCCTATTCTTTTATAAGTGTTAATGCTACTTTATTTTTATTTTCTAATATCTCTAATACATAACATTCTACGATGTCACCAGCCGTAAGTACTTCGCTAGGGTTAGTTACGAAATTTTTGCTCATCTTGCTTATGTGAACAAACCCATCATCATGTAAACCTATATCTATGAATGCACCAAATGATGTTACGTTTCTTACTGTTCCAGAGAGTTTCATACCAGGTTTTAAGTCTTTTATATCGAGAATGTCACTTCTTAAAATTGGAGAATTTACCTCATCTCTAAAATCTTTACCAGGGTGTTTTAATTCTTCAACGATATCTCCAATTGTAAATTCATCTACACCCAAAATACTGGATAGATTTTTTGTGTTAACTTGTGATAATGCCTTAGTAAATTCATCAGTTCCAAGGTTTTTAATATCTAGATTTTGTGTTTCCAAAATTTTATATGCGACATCATAGCTCTCTGGATGAATCCTCGTCCTATCTAGTAAATTAGTGCCATCCGGTATTCTTAAAAATCCCACTGCTTGTTCAAAGATTTTTTCACTCAAACCGATTTTTTTGAGTTCTTCTCTAGATTGAATTTTATTTTTTTCCTTGTATTTCATTATTTTTAATATACACGGTTTAGTCAGTCCTGAGACATATTCTAGGAGTTTTGAACTTGCAGTATTTACGTTTACACCTACTTCATTGACTACTTTCATGACAGTGAAATCAAGAGCACTAGACAGTTCCTTTTGGTTAACATCATGTTGGTATTCTCCTACTCCAATTGACTTTGGGTCAATCTTTATAAGTTCACTTAATGGGTCTTGTAATCTTCTACCGATGCTAATAGCACTCCTCTTTTCGACAGTTAATTCCGGAAATTCTTTGATTGCTTCTTTACTAGCAGAATAAACACTAGCCCCAGCTTCACTGACTACTGTGTATTTAACATTAGTACCCTTAATAACTTCCGATATGAATTCCGTTGATTCACGACTTGCTGTTCCGTTACCTATCGCAATTATGTCTATTTTGTATTTATCGATTAGTTCTAAAACTTTTTTTCCAGCACCGACTTTATCATTTACTGGTTCATTAGGATATATGACTTCTATTGCAAGCACATTTCCGTTTTCATCCAATACTGCTAGTTTACATCCTGTCCTAAAGGCGGGGTCAAAACCGAGGACACGTGAGCCCTTAATCGGACTTGTCATGAGGATATTTTCTAAATTAGTACTAAATGTTTTTATAGCAGTTGCCTCACTTATTTCAGTTAAATCATTTCTTATCAGTCTTTCTATGCTGGGTAACATTAGTCTTTTTAAGGAATCCTTAATGGCCTCTTCGATATATTTTACTACAAAAGATTCCTCCTTTTTTATAATTTTAGTTCTCAGATAGTCATAGATTTTATCGACGTCATAATCAAGTTTTACGCTCAGTACCTTTTCCTTTTCTCCCCTATTAATTGCGAGTACTCTGTAATTTTTTATATATTTTATTCTATCACTAAAATCATAATACATCTCATAAACGGAATTTTCATCTTCTGCATTTTTCTTTTTCTTAGTGACCACTAATCCGGAATTTACTATGAAATTTTTGGTAGAGTTCTTGTAAAAGGTGTTATTTGCTATCCACTCACTTATTATATATTTAGCATGTTCGATTGCTTCTTTTTCAGGCATGTTATATTTGCTAGTGAGGCTCGACATATCACCTTTAGTCGGAAAACTCATCATGATTTTAGCAAGTGGTTCTAATCCTAGTTCGATAGCAATACTCGCTTTAGTCTTTTTTCCCTCTTTAAAAGGTTTATATATTTCATCAACTTCAATCAATTTCTCAGCATCTAAAATTGCTTTTTTGACATCTTCAGTTAAGAGCCCCTTTTCTTCGATTAATTTAATCGTATTTTCTTTCTTTTCGAGTAAGTTAACCTGATAATTATAGGCATCACTGATTTCCTTTATCATTGTTTCGTCTAAAGCACCTGTAACCTCTTTTCTATATCGCGCGATGAAAGGAATAGTCGCACCTTCTTGTAAGAGATTTAAAACCGCCTCGATTTGTCTTTCTTTTATTTCTAGTTTTTTACTTAAATCTATTATTATTTCATTATTCATATTGCACCTCTATTCTAATTATAATTGAAAATATTTAATTGAACAAGAAAAAAGAAAACTTTTAAATGTTTTCACTTCTCTTTAACATCCTATCTTTACCGAGTAATTTCATTATCTCATATAAATCAGGTGTCATGCTTTGCGTTGTGACCATCACGCGCAGTAATGTTGAAATATCACCGACATGTCCTTTGTATTTATCTGGATTTTCTTTAAATTCCTTTACTTCTTTAGCATAGCCGAATTCTGCTGATAATTGTTTTATTTTTTCAAACCAAATATCTTTTTCATCATTTTCATCAAAATATTCATTTAGATATTTCAACGTTATCTCTTTTGCAAGGGTTATGTCATCTATCAATTGAAATTCGTATTTCTTTTCTTCATGGTCATATAGTTCATCGAACATGTACCAAATCTTTTTCTTTATCTCAGAATAATTAGAATAGTCTTTACGAGGCTTTTTTTGTTCTCTTTCGATATTTAGTATTTTAGTCGTGTAATCTTCATATTTAGATATCAAACTTGCAAATTCAGGGTCATAATCCCTTGACCATTTTAATAATTCATCATACACCTCTTTGGCACTTTTTTTACTTATTATATTTTTAGATATATTTTCTAATTTGTCCAAGTCATAAAATGCACCTGAAGTACTCATCTTTTTAGGACTGAATTGGAATTCTGTGAACTTTGCATCAGGATGAGCCGTTCTCCACTCCTCATAGTTCGAATTTATAATAGTCATTAATGATTCTATAACCGCCTCTTTAGGATATCCCTTTTCAACATAATATTCCATAAGTGCTTCTGGGTCTTTTCTTTTACTGATTTTTCTTACAGAGTCTCCATCCTTTTTCATAATTAATGGAGTATGTACGTATTTAGGGGCTTTGAAATCAAATGCGCGGAATAATTCTATGTGAAGTGGTACAGATGAGAGCCACTCTTCTCCTCTTATGACATGTGTAGTGCGCATTAAGTGGTCATCTACGAGATGTGCAAAATGATATGTTGGAAGTCCATCAGTTGATTTCATTATCGGTACATCCATATCATTTTCTGGTAAGTCGATTTTACCCTTTACGAGGTCCTCAAATGGGAATTTTTTATCGAAGTTGCCTAGAGATTTAAATCTTATGACAAAGTTTTCGCCATTTTGAATTCTAGTGTATGCCTCATCTATACTGAGTTTTCTGCATCTCGCGTATCTCCCATGATAACCAGTTCTTATTTTGTTTTTTTCCTGTAAATCGTGCATTTCCTCTAACTCTTCTTTTGAACAAAAACAAGGATATGCTCGTCCGATTTCGATTAAATGTTTTACAAATGTTTGATATATCTCTTTTCTCTTGCTTTGAACATATGGTCCATAGTTACCATTAATTATATCATTTTCTTCATATTCATCAGGAAGTAGTTCATAATACTTTAATGTGTCGATAATCATTTTTGTTGCTCCATCTACTTCTCGTGATTTATCCGTATCTTCGATACGAAGCATGAATACTCCACCTGTGTTTTTTGCAATAGAATAGTCTATAACTGCCTGCATTAGCCCACCGATATGTATAAAACCTGTAGGAGATGGTGCAAATCTAGTCACGCGCGCTCCCTCTTTTAAGTTTCTTAATGGGTATAGTTTTTCATAATCTTCAACTGATTTTGTTATATTTGGAAATATTAAATTTGCTAAATCT
>JAZQJK010000068.1:0-5728 GCA_045541615.1 Bacilli bacterium | reverse complement strand
CAACTTTCCGCTGATGGTTTGAGCTTGTGCGCCGATACATTTTTCATAAATTAAATAATAGTACCATTATCAAATAATAAAATTTCATCTGATACAAACTCCAAATCTTCTTTTATATGCGAACTTATGATTATGAGTTTTCCTTCATCTTTTTTTTCTTTTAAAAATTCTAAAATCTTTTCTACAGTGCCCCTTTCTATTCCATTAAATGGTTCATCTAAGACTATTACATCTGGGTTTTCCATTATGGCTTGTGCTATTCCTAACTTTTGTTTCATACCAAGCGAATATTTATTATATTTTTTATCTTTTTCATCTATGAGATTTACGATTTTTAATGCATCTTCTATTTCTTTATCTCCGATCTTATTTTGTATTTTAGCAAGAATACTCAAATTTTCATAGCCGGTTAAATCCGGAAAAAAGGCTGGACTCTCAATTAGGGCTCTCATATTTTCAGGGTAAAGATTTTTTTCGTTTAGATTTACGCCATCATATAAAACCTTACCCGACGTAGGAACGTAAAGGCCACATATCATTTTTAAAAATACGCTTTTTCCTGTACCATTTCTCCCGTATAAACCATATATCTTGCCGCTTTCAAAAGTATAGTTGATATTGTTTACTGCATTGTCATTTTTAAATTTTTTAGATAAATTAATACATTCTATTTTCACTTAATTTCCTCCTTTTAGTTGTTTTTTTCTATATCGATTACTAATTTTTCTTTGTCTTTATAAAGCATCATAACTGGTATAAATGAAAGAATGCACATGATAAGCGAAAACGTTAGTAAGGGTATTAAACCATAAGTATCATTAAATGCTTTCGGATTTAAAATGTTAAAAATCATTCCTACATCAGAGTTAAATAGAGTCGAACATATGAGGCCGCTTATTACTATCTCGAAAAATAACTCTATTCCTAAAATTACTAAAAATGAAAGAATAACTGCAAGAAAATAGTTATTATGTTTCCTCGATATTGCAAGTGTACAGTTGACATAAATCGTGCATATTAATATGTAGTTTATTATATATAGAAACATAAATATGATTGGTGATGATATCGTATTTTGTGACCACATTATCGAGTAAATTTCATGATTTCTCAATTCAAAAGTTCCCGTATATAGATAGCATGCAATGAAAATCAATATCAAGAAAAACGGGATTATCAATATACTGAGATATGATTTTTTAAAGACATTTAGCATACTTTTTTTATAGCTTTGTCTATTATTTTCACTGAGTATTATTCTATTTTTTAAATGGTCAGTTATAAAATATGCAGAAGGTATGATTATAAATAGTACCATTATAACGCCGTTTGGGATGTTGTATTCATTCATGACCGATGTGAACATAGGAAAAAACGAACTTTTCTTTGTTATTTGTTCTTCAAGAGAGGTACATATAGTAGTATTTTCTTCAGTTAGAACCGTACAATATTTATCATAATATTCTTGATTTTTTGTCATCCGGTTTTCATTCCACTCTATATAAGAAGTGATGCTATAGATTGATAAAATTATCAATAGCACTAAAAATAAAATGTGTAAAAAGTATTTTTTTATTTTCATGTGTATTTACCTTTCTTTTTTTAAAATATTAGGGAATGATAAATAAAATTTTATTTTAATTTACTAAACCAGTTTCATTTAAATACCAATAACCTTTTGTAGTGGTATTTAATAAAGTAAAGTCATAACGTTGTACTGATAATCTCCAATTTCCTGGGACAGGAGCAGTGTCTAAAAACATATATTTTTTACCCATAACAGTCAAAAGACCAGCAGTTTGGTCACCATTTTCTTCTAAAGCTCTTACAAGAATTTTACAATTAGGACATGGATTTGTTAAGCTTGTAAAAGTATCCACGTTTTCATATGTTGGTGAATAAGAAAGGTTATTTTTTTCATAATATTGTGTGTAATTTACTTTATCCTTTTCTAAAAATTCTATTACCGTAATTCGTGAAAAAATAACTCCAGCATTAGCAATTGTAAAATTAGTAATGATTGCTAACAACAATACCGATACCGAAATCTTTAAATATTTCATTATTGAACCTCCTTTTGTTATCATTCCCATATACTTACAATAACATATTTTAAGTATAATGTAAATTAGAATTATAAGATTTTGTCTATATTAAAGCAAGTCATATTTTACCTATATAATTTAAAACACCCCTTAAAGGGATGTTTCTATGTCTTTTATGATGTTGACAGCATTTTCGATATATTTTATCTTATATTTATCGCCCACACTCATAAATGGTAATAAATCTTTGTTTACTGTAATATCTATTGAATATTTGTTTTTTTCCGTATCAGTAATATAATAAACTGTGTTACCTTCAATGATTACGGTTTTAATACTCGCGACAGTTATATCTTTTTCTTGGTATGTCGCATTTGATGATTCTAATTTAAATGCGTTGAGATATGCTTTAGCACCTGCCTCTATTCCAGCCGATACATCAGTGACAGAGACTTTTTGATAGTCTGCAACATCTACAAATGCGTACTTTTTAACGAGTCCTGCATCATCTTTTAGACTCATGAGATAAGTCGCACGACCATTTAAGTTGATTAAAAGTGGGAATGTAGAAGTATAACTCATCTCTTGAACTTGGCCCTCAGCACTCGCCATTGCACTGTATTCTTCAGCACCCGTTACTGAATAGAACACTGTCTCTTTAGTTCTTAGGTTACTCAATATGAAACCGAGATTAGATTCATCGCTTTGTACTGAAGTGATACCTGTATACATGAAGATGTCGTTATCCATCGCTAAATAATTATATCCATCTGTAGTGTTCACTACATTTTTTTGACTGAAAACTGAATTCCAAAAACCACCTTGATAAGTACCCCAGTCATCCGTTTGCTCTATGATTAAATCAGCACTATATACGTGGTCAATCCAGTTTGGTACTTCCCCGACATCATATTTAGTAGTCTCACCAGTGATTGGGTCTAATGCGATTACACCAGTTATCTCCTGTCTTAAACCGATTGCACTGTATTTTTTAATCGGTACTATGAAGAATGGATTCCCATTATCGTCTGTCTCAAAAGTGTATGAACCGAAGTTATATGTCGGATATTTAAATCTCAAATGTCTCATCAAGTCTTCATTTAAAATCGCACTTGGAACATAATGCATTCCGTTTTCAAGTCTTACGACCTCGGCTTTACCATTTACTGAGTTAACTCTTATGTAGCCCTTAATACCTTCTTTTCTATTACTTATGTATTTTATTAAATCGGCATATTCAAGTGGTGTTACTCTTACGATGTCATCGTTATAGTTTATTTGAGTATAAAGGTCACTTACATAGTATTGACTGACAAAGTCACTCATCTCCCCCATAACCCTATCACCAAGTTTTTGAGTAGATGCCTTATCGAGAAGTGGTGTTTTGCTAAAATCGACTTCCTTAATTTGTTCACTAAAATTTCCGGTTTCATCAACGACTATTCTACTCGCATAACTCTTCGCATTAAAAAGTGGTGATGAAATAAAATTCACAATAGTTATGAGTACGAGTATGACAGGAACTATAAGGATTGGATTAAACTTAAATTTGATTTGTCCCCTTCTAATCGTTTCAAATGCACTCGTACCGAATTCTAAAAGACCGAACACTATCAAGATTGATGTCAAATATGAATAAAAGTTTGGATTACTTAAATTTACTGCTGGGATAGTTAAATAAAACCATACGAATGCAAAAACTGCTGTGATAATTAAATTAATAATTCTTCTTTTCATATAAATTTCCTCCTAAATTGATTTTATCAAATTTTATAGAGTTATACAAGTACCAAGCAAAAAAACTGAAAATCACTTCCAGTTTATTTTATGTTAAATGACTCTCCAGTTAGACTTTGTAAAACAGAATTAGAATCATCTTTATTGAGTTTTGGTAAATCGATGTCATCACTTGAACTCACATTTTCTTCGACTTTTAATTCAGGCATCTCTACTATTGCATCTTCTTCTAACTTTGGAATATGTCTAATAATAGCAGTTTTGCTGAATTCATCATCATTTATCTTTGGCATCTCATCATTGTTTCCAAGATATACTGAACTAAATGGTTGAGTTCCCTCTAGTTTTGGTTTAACAGTATCAATTTTCATAGTAGGTAACTCTAATTCTTCTGTTTTTTCTTCTTTTAATACAGGCTCTTCATAATTTGCTTTTAGAGCAGGTATTTCTAGTTCGACTGGTTCAGTGCTCACTTCAACAGGTATTTCTAAAGTACCCATTTCAAGTGGTGTATCTACTGAAACTTCACCTAAACTAATAGGTGCTACTTCCACTGCGGTATCTTGCGCAACTGGTTCGGTTAAATCATTATTGATAGGTTCTATAATTTCTTCTTTAGCCGGCTCAGAAATACTCGCTAGATTGAATTCTTGTGTACTCTTTAGAGGTTCTTCGCCTAAATCATTCGATAAAAATTGTGCAGTGTTACCGAGTTTTTCTTCAGTCTCTTGCATACTTTTCTTCTTTTTTCCACCTAAAAATAGTACAAATATAAAAACAAACACTAAAACTACAATAGTAGCACATAGACCTAACATCAATGGGTCTTCTGAAATAAATTTTGCAAATTCACTTACTTTATCATTCATAGCTAACCACCTTATCTTATATATAAAAGTTTAGCACATATGATGAGTTTATGCAAGTGGCATTTTTCTTTAAAATTCATCCATGAGTAGAAAATCGATTATATTTAAGTGTTTTATTCCATCACGCGATAAATCTACTCTATCAAGTGATATAACATATTTTGAGTAATTATCATCAATACCTTTAAATGCCCCAAATTCCCTTTCAAGCGTGCTCCCCTGACCATACATTTCAAATGTCACTTGTATATATTTAATTAAACCGTCCTTTTTAGCAACAAAATCTATCTCGCCAGTTTTTGTTTTGCCAATATATACATCATAACCCTTATACAATAATTCATTATACACGATATTCTCAAGTACTACGTAATTCTTAAATTCAGGGTTACTATTTTTGATTTGAGCGATTCCTAAATCAGTTGCATAGTATTTATTGAGTGTTTTCAAAACTGCTTTACCAGTCGCATCGTATCTATATACTTTCTTCATTATAAGTGCCTTACATAAAGCATCAGTATATTTATAGAGTGTTTCATATGATATTGTTTTATATTCCTTCTCTAAATATTTTATTATGTTATCTGCTGAAAATTCACGACCGGTAGTCTCTATTAAATATTGCAATATCATATCGAATAAAATCGTATCTTTTAGATTAAGTCTCTTTACAACATCTCTTAAAATTATTGAATCATATACACTGTGAAGATAGTTTTTTACATCAGTGACATCATTAAATTCACATCTATTTGGTAATCCACCCCACTTTGCATAGTCCCAAAAGACATTTAAATCGTACCCATCTTGTTTAGTGAGTTCTATATACTCTTTATAAGATAGTGGATTTATATTAAACAAAACATATCGACCAGATAAGACAGTAGATAATTCATCAGATAACATCTTACTGTTTGAACCAGTTATAAAAATACTGGTATTTTTAACAGATGCTCTAAGTGAATTAATGACTATTTCAAAGTTTTCTACATTTTGTATTTCATCTAAAAATATATAATATATTTTATCATCTTTAATTTTTTCTTTTATATATTTATTTAAACTTTTATAATCAAG
>JAZQJK010000067.1:0-8169 GCA_045541615.1 Bacilli bacterium | reverse complement strand
TAACTATTGCAAGAGGTATGATTAAGAATGCGCCACTTCTCATCTTAGATGAAGCGACAAGTAATGTCGATACCCGTACAGAAGAACTAGTCCAAAAAGCGATGGATAAACTCACGGAAGGTAGAACTTCCTTCATCATAGCACACCGTCTATCAACTATTAAAAATGCCGATAAAATACTCGTATTAAAAGATGGAAATATAGTAGAGATAGGTAATCACGACGAACTAATCATGAAAAACGGTTTTTATGCAGAACTATATAATTCTCAGTTTGAACTTTAAAATAGTAGATATATAAATAAAAAAATGTTATAATCGAAGTGTGGTGAATTATGAAAAACGAAACTTTTAAAAAATATTTGCTTTTAATAACTTATACTCTGGCATTAGCTTTTGTGCTTTTAAACTTAAAAAGTATACTAAGCACAATCGGTTACATTTTTGGACTTCTAACTCCACTTTGGATAGGAATTGCTCTAGCATTTGTTTTAAATGTGCCGATGTCGATTATTGAAAAAAAACTGTTTGGAAAGACAAACAAGAGAATTAGACTTATATCTTTGATGCTCTCATTATTCATAATTATCATGATGCTTCTAGTATTATTTGTATGGGTATTACCGGATTTTATATCAAGTGCTACATATTTAGTATCACAAATACCTAATCTCGTTAACAGTTTTAATGATATTCTCGTTAATACGTTTAAAAATACAGATTTATCTGGATATTTGACAAATTTTACCGGAGATAATCAACTTGGTGAAATCATATCAAATCTATTTAAGGGTATAATAAACAACTTATCAGGTGCTCTTTCTAATTTTGCAGGATTTTTAGTGAACTTGTTTGCAGGTGCAATCATTGCAGTATATTTACTTTTCGGAAAAGAGAAGTTACTTGCAAATGTTAAGGGAATAATAAAGAGAATGTTTGAACCTCAAGTCGTAAAAAAACTTGATAAAGTATTCAAATTATCAAATAAATCATTTAATAATTTTATTACATACCAATGTCTTGAATGTCTAATTTTAGGAGCATTGATATTTGTGACACTCACTATTTTTGGTTTTCCTTATGCTATGACAATCGCATTTTTAACTGCCGTTACGGCGATTATTCCAATATTTGGTGCTACAATAGCATGTGTAATAGGTGCGATTTTGATAGGGACGATAAGTATTCAAAAAGCGATTATTTTTGTGATAATTTTCTTAGTTGTACAGCAAATCGAAGGTAATTTAATTTATCCAAGAGTTGTCGGTAAAAATGTAGGATTACCACCTATACTCACGATTATTGCTCTAATGGTGGGCGGAGAACTAGCAGGATTATTAGGAATGGTGTTATGTATTCCGATTACATCGATATTATATTCACTCATTTGCACTTACTTTGATAAAGATGATATTCCGATGATAAAGATACCAGAGCGCAAATAGTAGATAAGAAACATTTGTTCTTGCGAACGAATGTTTTTTTTGTGACTTTTTCAAAAAATGCAAAAATTTAAATTTTAAAAAAAATAAAAAAATGTTAAAAAAAACATTGACTGTTATATGACTGATTTGCTACAATTAGTTTAGCAGAATTGAGGTGAGAATTGATATGAAAAAAGATATTTTTGATGAACTCATTGTTGTCAAGAGAAGTGGCCAAAGAGTTAACTTCAATTCATATAAAATCGCCATCGCAATTAAGGGATGTTTCGATAATGTGAGTGATACCTATAGTGAAGAAGATGTAAACTCTATTTATGAAAAAGTCTTAAAAAATATTGAAAAAAACTATGAAGAAAGAAAAACTATAAACGTCGAAGATATTCAAGATATCATCGAAAAGACATTGAAAAGCGAAAAGAGATATGATGAATACGAAGCCTTTAGCAACTATAGACAAAAAAGAGCAGAATCTAGACAGGTTTTTAAAATAAAAGGTCAACATAAATTCGCTAAGGCAATGGTTAAAATCGCAGATGACAACCTTTTAAAAACAGATAATAACTATAGTCCAAATGAAATCCTCATGCGCTATGGCAATACAGTCGCAAACGAATACTCTAGAGCATACCTCATAGATAACAAATATTTAAGAGCACATGAAGAAGGTAATATTTTTATTCACAACATTGAAACTTTTCCTTTAGGAAAACTATCAGATACACATCTCGATTTAAAAGAAAAAATAGAGAAAGAAGAATCGATAAGTAGCATTTTATATGAGGTTTTAAAATCAAAAGATGAGATTAATGGCATAGTTAATATACCGGCAATCGATTATCTTTTAGAACCATGGGTTTTAGAAAAGTATAAAAAAATATTTTCAGAAAATGCAACAGATTATTTAAAATTATGTGGGTTTGATTGTTATATAAATTTTAAAAAACTTAATGACTTAATTCAAAAAGAAACCGATATCAATCTCGATATAGAAAAATATTCGTGCCTCGCATTATCTAAGAAAACAAAAGATATAATCCAAACTGCACATGAAACCAGCATTGAAAAAATTAGAACTATTATTTATAAAAAAATAAAGAAAATCATACTTTCAATTGAAACATGTGATGTCGTTAATCCACTATTTAATTCTAGTTTTGGTACTAATGAGAGTATGATAGGTAAAATGATTAATAGTGCAATAATTAAAAATTTAGAAGAAATAGGTACTTTAAATAACTTGCATTTTACCTATAAAATAAATAAAATCGATGAAGAATCATGCACAGTGATTTCAAATTTGTTGCAAAGTACCGAAGGGTTAAACATTTCACTCATACATGCATCATACAATGAAAGTTCAAACGAAGTGGAGTACTTTTCAAATGGTGTGAGAATCTTTGAAAATTACAACGATGAAAGATATTCGATTGGTAGAATGGTGGTAAACTCTATATCGATTAATATGACAAGGATAGCCTTAGAATCCAGAAATGAAGAAGAATACTTTAAAAACTTGGATAACGTTCTTGAACTCGTAAAAAATGAATTGCTCATAATATTTGAGATGTTGGGCAATAAAAACAAAGATAACTATAAAATCCTATTTAACGGTAATATAAAAACTGATGAAAAATTACTCGCGGGACAAAAGATAAGAAAAGTTATTAAAAACGGTAATTTACTAATCGGTTTGGTAGGGTTAAAGGAGAGTATTTTACTTCATGAAAAAGATAGAGAAAAAGGTTATAAACTATTACTAAAAATACTTAATCATATTGTAGAAAAATGCCAAAACTTTACGAATGAGACAAAAATTAATTTTTCTATATATGAGCCATCTGATGAAGAGGTCAGAAAAATTTTCATGAAACTAGATAAAACGATATATGGTATAAAAAAAGGAATAACAGAAAAGTGCAAATATGACTTAGTATTAGATGAGTACAAAAGTGACTATGATAAATGTGGAGAAATACAAAAACATTTGAGTGGTGGGTGCTTACTTAATATCGTTTTAAATGATACTTCTATATCAAAGATAGAAAAATTGCTCATAGAGTTAGAAAAAAGAGACATCGGTTTTGTTCATATAAAAGGTGGTGCTAATTCATGAAAGTAAGTGGATTACAAAAAATTACTCTCATGGATTACCCTGGAAAAATGGCCTCAGTTATATTTGTACAAGGATGTAATTTTAGATGCCCATTTTGTCAAAACAGCAGTCTTCTAGACTTTAGTGAACCGCTTCTTAGTGAACGCGAAGTACTAGAGTATTTAGAAAAAAGAAAAAATGTACTGGATGGTGTTGTGATAAGTGGTGGCGAACCGACAATGCAAAAAGATTTAGAAAATTTTATCGTTAAAATCAAAGGCTTTGGTTACTCAGTAAAACTCGATACTAATGGTAGCAATCCTGAGTTACTCGAAAAATTATTATCAAATAAATTAATCGATTATGTAGCAATGGATATAAAAAATGACCTGAGAGAATACGAGGAAATATCTGGTGTTAAGGGCATTGATGTAGATAAAATAAAAAGAAGTATAGCACTTATAAAATCATCAGATGTCGAACATGAATTTCGAACGACAATCACTAAGGAATATCACACGATTGAGAGTATAGGAAACATATGTAAACTCATCAAAGGTTCAAAATATTTTATCCAAAACTTTGAAAACGGTGAGACAGTTTTAAATCAAAAATTGCACGGATTTTCTCTTGATGAACTCAAGGAAATAGGTGTGAAGTTAAATGAGAAATATTCTGATGTAACAATCAGGAATATATAAATATTATACATATTAGGGAGGATGTAAAAAATGTATAAAGTAAGAAAGAGAAATGGAAAAATTGTAGGATTTGATATCCAAAAGATAAGCGATGCAATAATCAAAGCATTCGAAGCAGAGGAAAAAAAATATGACAAAAATGTCATAGACTTCTTAGCACTTAAAGTCACTGCTGATTTTGAAGAAAAAATAGTAGATAACATAATCGATGTAGAGAGTATTCAAGATAGTGTTGAACACGTACTTTCAGCATCCGGTTATACTGATGTCGCAAAGGCTTATATCCTATATCGTAAATTACATGAAAAACAAAGAGCCGTTGCTTCAACTATCCTAGATTATAAAGATGTTGTAAACAGTTATATCAATGTCACTGACTGGAGAGTTAAAGAAAACTCAACTGTTACATACTCAGTCGGAGGATTAATACTATCAAATTCAGGAGCAATTACTGCAAATTATTGGTTAACTGAAGTATACGATGAAGAAATTGCTGCAGCACATAGAAATTGTGATATGCATATCCACGATTTATCGATGCTTACTGGTTACTGTGCCGGATGGAGTTTAAAACAACTAATTCAAGAAGGTTTGGGTGGAATACCTGGAAAGATTACATCTTCTCCTGCAAAACACTTAAGCACACTTTGTAACCAAATGGTAAACTTCTTAGGCATCATGCAAAATGAATGGGCAGGAGCACAAGCTTTCTCATCAGTAGATACATACCTTGCACCATTTGTTAAAATCGATGACTTGACTCAAAAGCAAGTAAAACAATGTCTACAATCTTTTGTATATGGAGTTAATACTCCGAGTAGATGGGGAACACAAGCACCTTTTACAAACATCACTCTAGACTGGACAGTTCCAAACGATTTAGCAGAACTAAACTGTATTATAGGTGGTGAAGAAGTCGACTTTAAATACAAGGATTGTCAAAAAGAGATGGATATGATAAATAAAGCATTCATAGAAATCATGATAGAGGGAGATGCGAATGGTCGTGGTTTCCAATATCCAATTCCAACTTACTCAATAACAAAAGACTTTGACTGGAGTGAAACTGAGAACAATAAACTATTATTTGAAATGACTGCGAAATACGGTACTCCATATTTTTCAAACTACATAAACAGTGATATGGAACCATCAGATGTCAGAAGTATGTGTTGTCGTTTAAGACTAGATTTAAGAGAACTTAGAAAAAAATCTGGCGGTTACTTCGGAAGTGGAGAATCAACTGGTTCTGTTGGTGTTGTCACAATAAACATGCCGCGCCTTGCATATCTTTCTAAGGATGAAAAAGATTTTTATGAAAAACTCGAAAAGAAAATGGATATCGCTGCGAGAAGTTTGAAAATCAAACGTAATGTAATCACAAAATTATTAGATGAGGGATTATATCCTTATACTAAAAGATACCTCGGTACATTCAATAATCACTTTTCAACAATTGGGTTAGTCGGAATGAACGAAGCATGTCTAAATGCAAAATGGATTAAAGAGGATTTGACTAGTGAAAAAGCCCAAAAATTCACTAAAGATGTACTCAATTTCATGAGAGAAAAACTATCTGATTACCAAGAAGAATATGGCGACCTTTATAACTTAGAGGCAACACCTGCTGAAAGTACTACATATCGCTTTGCTAAACACGATAAAGAGGCATATCCTGATATCATTTCAGCATCTGATGATGAGACTCCATACTATACAAATAGTTCACACTTACCGGTAGGATATACTTCTGACTTGTTCGAAGCACTAGATATTCAAGATGAACTTCAAACACTTTATACATCTGGTACAGTATTCCACGCCTTCTTAGGTGAAAGACTTCCGGATTGGAAAGCGGCCGCTAATTTGGTACGCAAAATTGCTGAAAACTATAAACTTCCTTATTACACACTTTCTCCAACTTATTCGGTTTGTCAAAAACATGGCTACTTCGTGGGTGAGGTATCAGCTTGTCCTACTTGTGGAAATGAAACTGAAATTTACAGTAGAATAACGGGCTACTATAGACCTGTTAAAAACTGGAATGCCGGTAAGACAAAAGAATACGGTATGAGAAAAGTTTATGATTTGAATGACTCTAATACCGAAAGTGAGTGTAAATGTGAAGATGCTGTATATCTATTCGGAACTAAGACTTGTCCAAATTGTAAGATTGCAATTAAAGAACTAGACAAATCTGGTATAAAATATGAATATGTAGATGCTGAAGAAAACGTCCAATTAACTAAAGAATTTGGAGTAAATCAAGCACCAACACTTGTAGTTGTCACAAATGGTGAATGCACACTCATAAATAATTTATCTAATATAAAAAAATATATCAGTGAAAAGGCAAGTAAATAATGTTTGACGTAATAATTATTGGTGCGGGGCCAGCGGGTTTAACTGCTGGCATCTACCTTCAAAGGGCAGGTTTAAAAACTCTAATTTTAGAAAAAGAGACAATCGGTGGACAAATATCCTCAAGCCCAGTTGTCGAAAATTATCCCGGATTTCAAAGCATAAGTGGAAGTGAACTAGCATTAAAACTATACGACCAAGCCGTGGATTTAGGTGCAATAATCGAAATAGAAGAAGTTTTAAGTATAGAAAATGGACCGGTAAAAAAAGTTAAAACGGACTATGCCGAATACGAAGCAAGTGCTATTATAATTGCAACTGGTGCTAAATATAAAAAATTAGGTGTCAAAAAAGAAGAAGAATTTTTAGGTCGAGGTATACATTTTTGTACGACTTGTGATGGTGCTTTTTATAAAAATAAGACAGTCGCCGTCATAGGTGGTGCTAACACAGCTGTAACAAATGCACTTTACTTATCCGACCTCGCTTCAAAGGTGTATCTCATATATCGCGGTGCTAACCTAAAAGCAGAGAAAACCCTAAAGATGAAAGTGGCTTCTAAAAAAAATATAGAAATAATTTATAATGCAGAAGTAACTGAATTTAAAGGGGAGACTACTTTAACAGGAGTGCAAATTGATATAAATGGCACACTAAATGAAATAATGTTAGATGGTGTTTTTGAATCGATTGGTATGAGTGCTGAAACAGAGAAATTTTCAAATATAATTGAAGTAGATGAAAATAAATATTTCAAAAGTGAAGATACACTCACTAGCTTTGATGGGATATATGTCGCAGGAGACTGCAGGAGTAAAACTCTAAGACAACTGACAACAGCTACAAGTGATGGAAGTATTGCAGCAACTATGGCAATTAAATATATACAAAATTTAGAATAGGTCTCAAAATGAGGCCTTTTTTACTTAAAACATACAAGAAAACATACAAGAAAACATACAAGTAAATTGACTAAATTGTTAAAAAGTAGTATAATAATTTATAGAAAATGAGGTGTTTAAAATGGATAAATATGTACCACCATTTACTATTACAAATATAATGCTCGATAGAATTTCATCAATTATGAAGAAAATTGGAAAATTAGATAATTATAAGGATTTAAATAAGATGCCAATATTAAGGAGAAATAACCGAATTAAATCCATACATTCATCTTTGGCAATCGAAGCAAATTCATTATCTCTTAATCAGGTTAATGACGTAATTGACGGCAAATTTGTGATTGGTCCTAAAAATGAAATACAGGAAGTACAAAACGCTTATAATGCATATCTAAAAATAAAAGAAGTAAATCCATATTCTCTCGATGATTTAAGAATGCTTCAAGGAATGTTAACACACTTGACAGTAAAAGATTCTGGTAAATTTAGAAAAGGTGGAGAGGGGGTTTTTGATGAAAACGGAAATTGCATTTTTGTGTGTCCACCTCCAGAACAGGTAGAAAATTTAATGACGCAATTATTCAATTGGATGAAATCTAATAAAGATGAGATACACCCACTTATACTATCTTCGATTTTTCATTACGAATTTGTATTTATCCATCC
>JAZQJK010000066.1:0-2903 GCA_045541615.1 Bacilli bacterium | reverse complement strand
ACTACTTCTTTTTCTTTTTTAGGTGTAGCTTTTTTAACTACTTTAGGTTCAGTTTTCTTTTTGATATCTCTATTTTCTTGGATATCCTCTAGGTCAGTTGTAGCATTCTCAGTGAGTTTAGTCATGTATTCATCAGATTTTTTGTATTTTTCTAATTCCGCATTATAGTTTTCTAGGTCCTTGTTTAAATCCTCAATGATTTTAGTAAACTCTGCGATGTTATTTCTTATTGCATCAATGTCACTATTTAGTCTTGCGATTTCCGCTTTATTTTTTTCGACATCCTTCTCACAGTTTGCTTTTGCTCCATCGATGATGTCACTGTATAATTCTTTTGTCTCACCTTTACTCGTCGAAGAATATGCATCTACCATCTTTTTATACGTATTTTCTACGTTTTCGATAGTTTCCTTTATCGATTCGATTTTACCTTCCATTTTAGTAATCTCGTGTTCGCATCTATCTTTTGAGTTTTCAGTTGCAGTGATTTCCTTTGTAGTATCCTCGATTGCAACTTCATATTTTTTTATATTAGTTTTAATTTCGTCTAAAAGATTACCAAATGCATCTTTGGCTTTCCCGACAAATACATTAAAAATTTCTAATTTTTTTTCACTGTCCATTTCGAATTTTTCCATTTCTACTCTCCTTACTATAAGACAATTTTAGCAAATATACGACAAAAAGTAAATACTTTTGAACATTCTTCATCAAAGTTTCATATTATATTATGGTGATTATTGATGCAAAAAATATTTTATTATGCCTTGGGAGGTCTCATAGTCCTTTTGACTTTTGTTCTTGTAATTTTAAATGTTTTTGATAAAGATGATAAGAAAAGTGATTTGGTGACACTTAAAGTTGGCGAAGTAACACATAGTGCTTTTTACGCCCCACTTTATGTCGCGATTGAAAACGGCTATTTTGAAGAAGAAGGAATCGAAGTTGACCTTACTTTGATAAGTGGTGCAAATAATGTAACTGCTGCAGTTTTGAGTGGTGACGTTGAGATAGGTTTTTGTGGACCTGAAGCGACTATCTATATCTATAACGGCGGAGAAAAGGATTATATTCAAACGTTTGCAGGACTCACTAAGAGGGATGGACAGTTTATAGTATCTAGAGAGAATATTAAAGACTTCAAATGGAGTGACCTCGAAGGAAAAGAAGTGCTTGCTGGACGCACAGGCGGAATGCCTTTACTCAATTTTGAAAATGCTCTTAAAAATGCAGGAATCGATAAAACTAAAGTTGATGTGAATACTTCTGTTGACTTTGCTTCTTTAACAAGTGCTTTTATCGCAGGGACAGGTGATTTTGTAAATCTATTTGAACCTAATGCCACGAAACTCGCAAGTATGGGATATGGATATGTATTAACCAGTATTGGTAAAATGTCCGGTGAGATGCCATATACGGCTTTTAATGCTAAAAAAAGTTATATCGAAGAGAATAAGGACATTGTCGAAAAGTTTACAAATGCTATATACAAGGGTTTACAGTTTACACAAAAAAATGAGAGTAAAATTATTGCAGAGACGATTATAGAACAGTTTCCAGATACATCGATAAATGATTTGATAACTATTGTCGACAGATATAAGGGTGCTGATAGTTGGCTTGCTACTCCATATATAGGAGAGGAATTATTTAATAATTTACAAGACGTCATGATAGATGCAAAGCAGATTAAAGAATATGTTCCATATGAAAACTTAGTAAATAACGTCTATATAAAATAAATAAAATATAAATTTAAAAACCGATGAATGTTCCCTTTTATTCATCGGTTATTATTGTATGGTTTACTCATGGTTTGTTACCAATCGATTTCTGCTCCTTTTTAAGAAATGATTTTATAACCAACTGCAATAATGGCATCTAAATTTTAGTGCAGAACATTATAGTTTTTACCATCATGTCAGTTGTCAAGAAATCCTTGACAACTAAATTTATTAAGTTCATTTTCTTTATATATATCACTTTCTTTATACTTTTATATTAGTTCATAAAATATGCTTTGATTTTGATTTTTAATCTTGTAAATAGTCATTCTTGAGCTCTTGTAATCTAGTTCTTAAAATCATATCCTTTTCTCGGTTTATAAGCTCATCTATTTTAGAAATATCATTGTATTTTTGCATATATAACCAGAATAGGTAATCATAAATGTCATATTTGATGTCTATCGCTGCTTTTAATTTTTCTTCAAAATACTCAATTGCTTCATCGATTTGGCCATTATGAAGGAATAAATAGTTTTTGTATATGTAAATTGTACCTTTGCAACTATCATTATCTTCTATATAATCTTCGAAATAAGTGACTAATTCAGTTAAATCATTCACGCATTCTTCACTATCTTTACAATGGCTGTCAATTAATTCCATTAGGTTATTACCATATTTTACTATGTATTCATATATAGAAAAGTGAATAGATACTTTTTCATCATATTCCTTAAGAGTTTTGATATTTTCTTTTGCGATTATGTCTTTAATTTTTTTAAATGCCTCTTTTAAAGTACGACAATCAATTATAGTTTCTGTTAAAATATCTCTATCGACATAAAGAGGGATTATTCTTGGCATTAGTGCTTTGTACATGACTTTATCTACTTCGATATATTCTTCTTTATAAAAATCATATAAGTCATATTTAGAGGGGGCTGTTTTTCTTTTTGGATAACGTTCTAAACTTTCATCGATCAATGCTTGATAAGGTAAAGTTTTAGTTTCTTTATCGATACAACATTTCTTATATTTTTTTCCACTTCCGCACGGTGTAAAATCTACAATTTTTCTGCAATTTCTACAACATTTTTGCCGAAATTACGAAGAATTTGTATTTTCTACAAACTAAAATTTACTTAATAATTAGCACAAAACGTATGTAAAAACTTA
>JAZQJK010000065.1:0-2016 GCA_045541615.1 Bacilli bacterium | reverse complement strand
AGTTATGCCCATCTTTGTTTAACGTATCTTTTTCTTTAAAATCTTTCAAATAGAGTTTATTATCTATTCTATAATCTAACTCGTTTTCATGTTCATTTACTTTATCTGAGACTACTTTTCCATCTTCGACTTCGATTATGCGTGAGGCATAAAATGTCGCGAGATTTTTCTCATGGGTGACTAGTATTACGAGTTTATCTTTCGAGATAGATTTAATGATGTTCATTATCTCAAGAGTGTTTTTGCTATCTAAATTACCAGTTGGTTCATCCGCGATTATTATCTTAGGGTTTTTAACTAATGCTCTTGCAATACCCACTCTTTGTCTTTCTCCTCCAGATAGACTGCCCGCGAGACGATGGCGATATCTATACATACCGACCTTATCTAACACATAATTCACTCGAGATTTTATTTCATCTTTATTTTTTATACCAATCATCTCTAGTGATATTGATACGTTTTCATATACAGTGAGATTATCTAAGAGGTTATAATTTTGGAAAATATAACCTATGTTTAAAACTCTTATCTTATCCCTTTTTCTCATACTTTTAGTTGATATAAGTTTTCCATCTATATATATCTTTCCAGACTTGATTTTATCAAGTCCCCCTATCGCATTTAAAAGAGTAGTTTTGCCACAACCACTTGGTCCGAGAAGTGCAATCAATCCTTTACTTTCGGCTTCAAGTGTAACATCATTTATGACATGTATCTCATTTTTTTTATGTCTGTTGAAATACTTATTTACCTTTTCTAATTTAAGCATAACTACACTTCCTCTCTATACTTATTCATCGCAGAATCCTTAAATAACTTACTCGCATATCGATTTGAAATTAGAAGTGACATCACGCATAAAACTGCATACACAATTATAAAGTCAACTGTGGTAAAAAATTCTGTCATATCTTTTATGTATTCGATTGGGAAAATACCAGTTTTTACTAATGATACCAAGAATACAAATGAGAAGTATGCGATGTTAACATCTACGAAAAGTTCAATATTTAAGAGGTTTCTACATATCTTTTTGGTAGCACCTAATATCCTTATAGTCGAATAATAGACATTTCTAGATTTCAGTATTATTTTAATGATGAAATAAGATATGAAGAATAGTGCAACAATTGCTATGATAAATATTATTCCTCTTATGATATTTAAAATTCCACCTATTTCCTCTGCATCATTTGAAAGTAATTGAGCCATATAGTATGTATTTATATTCATTTTATCGAGTTCTGAAAGTACTTCATCACTTCTTTTAGTATCTTCAATGAATACACTCATCTGGTAAGTATCTTTCATAAAGAGTTCATTATAATCGTTTTCACTTATAAATAAAGTGTTATAGTAGTCTTCAAAATTCTTAAGCCCAGTCGCAGTTTTAAAGTTATCTTTATTTAATACCTTCTTTACTTTTAAATTTAAATCATCTTCATAATAGATATTCTTTATCTTTAAATTCAAATTGTTATTTATGCAGGCATAATTTTTACAATAGTACTCTAGTTCTTCGAAAGTATATACCTCGTTATCCTTTACAAACCGATTCGGCATAACTCTAAAATACATTCTCGAAGTATTTCCTTCAAAAACATTATCGTTTACCGTCATGGTTATCTCACTGTAAGAAGCATTTAGTCCTTTTCTCATCTCATCTAATGCATCACTCGTAAGATATATCGTATAATCATCAGTGTATTCATCACTATATTTAATACCGACAACTGTGACTTTATCTCCTAGTTCATTTCCATTTGAATTATTTTGAATGGTCAAATTTCTTCCGATTATATCGCCTTCATAAGCATATAAATAATAAGAGTCTTTACTTCCATATATGACGACTTCATTTGCATTTTTAGGTATCTCGCCTTCATCTACACTTGATAAAGCATTAATTGAAGATGCTTTACCATAAAAATAGACGTAGTTATCATATGCTGAAACATTTAAGTCTAAGAATAAGTCACCTAAAGCGACTGACTTTATATTTGAGATACTTTT
>JAZQJK010000064.1:0-4734 GCA_045541615.1 Bacilli bacterium | reverse complement strand
AAAAAAGTATGTCAGATGAAAGTTTAAATATTTCAACTTCTCAATTCTTTAATGATACATCGTTTTATGATTCTTCAACGTATTTGACACCGATGTTGAGATTATTTTCTTTATCATCTGGCTCCGTGTTACCGTCATTAAAAACATATGAAACATCCCAAAATTATGGTGGAATTTATAATCTTAAGGTAGGGCTTATAAATGCGGATGAAATTGTAATGTCTGGTTACGATGGCATTTCTGGTGGTTCTGGATATAACAATATAGAAAATCTAAATACTTATATAAATAATAATTCATATGTTTTATGGAGTTTTACTCCGTTTGCGACATCAAATTCTGAAGATTTGACTAATGGTACATATGTTGTACTAGATAATACTAATAGTTTAATTTCAAAATTTTCTACAACTAAACAAGGTGTTGCTCCCGTCATAAACCTCACCCCCGAATTTGCACGCACCCTAATCGGTACAGGAAGTGCAGATGATCCGTTTAGAGAGGCAAATACTTGAGAAAGTCCGTTTGGATTTTCTTTTTTGAGAACAAAAAAACTGCTAATAAAGCAGTATTTTTTTAAAATGGTGTTCGCGGAGGGACTTGAACCCCCGACCGTACGCTTAGAAGGCGTATGCTCTATCCAGCTGAGCTACGCGAACAATAACTCGTGACGCTATTAATTATATAACAAAAACCTCGATTATTCAAGGTTTTTTAAGTCAAAAGTTGCAATTTCTTCATTTTCCACTAAATATAGGACACTATCTATATCATAATTATCCTTGATAGAGAGATTTATAGCATAAGTTACTTCTTCTAAAATATCATTTTTTGTAATATCAGAGAGTATTGCATTATTAAATTCTATGTTTAACTCTTTATCTAAAAACTCATAATTCATCAAAGTTGCTTCACTATTCAAATAACTCATGAGATTAGTTTCATATATAGGGCTAGATGTGAGTTCCTTAATTATGATTTCAATTTTCTCAGAAGGGTCATTTGAAACCTTCGTAACTGGAACATAATAATAAAAGTCATCGTACTTAGATAAGTAATACATAGTAGTTTTAGTAGTACCTTTAATCTTATCGACATCATATTTCTTATTAATTCCAAAAGTTCTATCTAAAGGGTTTGGCAAAAATTCTTGCGAGTGGGGGAGTTTATCTAAAATCGTACCTTCTACTAAAATCGTTATACTCTTAATGCCTTCTAAACTCGTAAGACTAAAGATGAGCGATTCGATGAGTTTCATTTCTTTCTCTGGTTTGATATTTAAAAATTCCTTACTAAAATTTATTTTAAAATTCTCATCTTGTAAGTCATGTCCCAAAACTTTTGTGCCAGATGGGATAATTGGTTTAAATCCATTTGGTATAAGACTTTCCACATCAGAGTTTTCAGTCATATAGGATATTAGTTCTAGTGCTTTTGTAGTTGTGTCATCACTGCTTAATGAGACATTTATTCTAGAGACAAAATCATCCTTATCAATCAAATATACAGTTTCAAAAGAATCGGTTACCACATAATTCGTGGAAGGTATTAAAGTATCAGAGTCCTTAGTTTTAGGAAATAGGTATAAAATAAATAACACGACTAAGCAAAAAAGTGCTAGGCAAATTTTACGAATAGAATTTCTTTTCAACATAATAACACCCTAAATAATATTATTCCTATGCTTAAAAAAAAAGTCTAAAAAGACCTTTAAAAACTTATAATTCCGAGTTTAATCAATTCAATAACTGCTTGAGTTCGTCCATTTACACCTAACTTTTGTATCGTATTAGAAATATGATTGCGGACAGTTTTTTCACTTATATCTAAAAATTCAGCGATTTCACTTGTAGTTTTATTCAAAACTAATAAGTCAAAAACTTCTTGTTCTCTATCAGTTAATATATTTTTCCCCATGATAAGTTCACATCCTCTTCATCATATTTTATGAGAATGTAAGTGCTTATGCTACTTGGTTTGAAAATTTACAGTTATATACATCTTTTTTTCAAATTCATCCTGAATAGAACGTATTATTTTGTTTGCAAGTTCATAAGAATGATTTGATGTATCTAGTACTACTTTTACATTATTACCATCTATTTTTACAAAATTTTCGAAGTTATAATTTTTCTTTATGAGTTTTTCTAGTGTCTCTTCTTTACCTTTATTATTGTTAAGACTTTTTAAAGCCTCATAAGCATCACTTTTTTCTTCACTGGTCTTAGTATCACTTGTCAGTATTTCCTTTATTAAAGATACCTCTTTTTCTAATTCTTCATCACGATTAATCCTTAGGGCTGTAATGGCCTCAGACTCTGTCACAGTGACTGATAAGTCTTCATTTTGACTTACTTCTGCATTTACAAAATTTGCATCACTTTCCGGAGTAGAGATATAATATACTGCGAGAATTAAAATAATACTAAAAAACGTCAAATACCATAAATTCTTTTTAGTCACCATAAAAAAATCATTCCAATCTATTAAAATTATAGACTGAAATGAAAGAAATTATTCCTTAAAAATCCTTTGTAGCATTTAGAAATGTCTTTTTATCGATTTCAAATTTATCGATGCTTATGCCATCATTGCAATAAGTATCCGTATCGTAGATATAATCTTTTATCAACTTAATCATATATTCTTCATCGATTTCTGAACCTTCAAGATATAAAACAGCGTATTTATCTAATCCAGTTCTTATGATTAATCCTGGATAAAGAGAGATACCATCATCAGTAAAATCGACATAGTTATTGATTATAGTAAAGAATGCATCACTAACTTTATAACAAAGAGCAGCAGACTTAATCAGTTTCTTTATCATCTTTGGATTTTGAGATAGGATTGCATTGAACAAAACATCTTCTTTTATTGATACTTTTTTAACTCCGTTTTTAATGTTTAACTCGAGAGTTATCATACTCATCAACCTCCTCGTACTTTAATATTACCACATTTTTAGAAAATTGATAGTCAAAAATGCAATTTTTGTAATATTTTTTACATATTTATTGTAATATTTAGTGATATGAATATATATTTACTATTAAAATTTATACTTTTTAGTATTTTTGGGTATTACTTGTTTTTTATGATAATAAAAAATAGGGGAGACATTAAACCATTTTGTCATACGGTTTTTGCTCCAGCATATGGACTATTTTCACTTCCAGTGATTCTAAATCTTTTTGATAATCCATTAGTTATTTTTACTTTTGGAATTATATGGGCATATTCACTTAGAATTTTTATAGGAATATTTTATAAATCTACAATAATGAATTACGAACTCATATTTTTTGGATTTATAAATCTTTTCAATTACTATTTCTTGAATCCATTTTTTGATGACTTAATATTTAGGTCATCTATAGAAAGTGTGACTTTTCTTCTTTCATCACTTTTGAGTGTTTACTTAATAGATTTTTCTATTTCTATGAGAAAAAATTGCTAAATATTTTAAGGCAATTTTTTTATGCAAAAATTTTGTTTTTGATTAGAGTTTGCATATTTGGGCTAAAAAACATAGAAAAATGGGTAAAAAACGGGAAAAATTCGATTTACCCGGTAGAATAATAAGTGTAGGGGTAAATTAGAGAGGAGGTTAAATATGAAATTTTATGTTATTTGTAAAGCTATTAAATATGCACTTTTATTCATAGCATCACTTATTTAATGAATAAAAGAAAGGTAGTGTCATAATGAAAAATAAATGTGTAGTGATTCAAAAAAATATAAGTGATTGTGGAGCATGTTCTATTTTGAGTATACTTAAATATTATAATGGATTTGTACCGCTTACTAAAATACTAGATGATACCCTTACAGATAAGTCTGGTACAAATGCTTATGAAATCATGAGGACTTTAGGTATGTATGGTTTTACTTCTTATGGACTGAAAATAAATTTGAACAGTTTAAACAAAAACATTCTTCCAGTTATAGCACACACGAATAAATGCGGATACGAACACTTTGTAGTGATATATGATAAGGATGAAAAAAATGTACTCGTGATGGACCCGGAAGTCGGCAAAAAAATTTATACTAGAGAAGATTTCGAAAAAATATTTCAAAATGTGGTAATTACTGCAATTCCAAATGGAAAAATAGTAAAGATGAAGAAAAGTGGTGCCCTTAAAAATCTTTACAAACAGTATTTTAAAAGATATTTTTCTAGAATTTTTATTATCTTCTTGTTTAGTATTTTACTCCTTTTTACGAGTATTATTCCGAGTTTCTATATTAAGTTCACAACTGAAAAAAATATAATTTATGCTTTTTTAATATTCTTTATCATTTTGCTATTTAAAGGCCTTTTGGTTTTTTACGAAAGTAAGATTCAGGGAAAATTGAGTATCGTTTTAAATCGAAATGTCAATGAGTTCATATTAAAGCATATTTTTGGTCTTAAGGTTAAATATATTAAAAATAGGCGTATTGGTGAAATCATAGAAAAGGTCCAAGATTTATTTTTCGTAAATGAATTTTTTATGCAGGTTTTAGTGATGTGTTTTCTCGATGTTTTACTCTTATTAATAGGTCTTTTAATCTCGTTTATAATTTCGCATGAACTTGCACTCATATTTGTCATATCAGCCATTTTCTCTCTATTTAGCACATGTATACGTGCAAATAAGATGTACAAAAATAGTAGAACTACTCTTAGAGAGCAGAGTTTATATTCAGGTAATTTAACTGAATACATGGGAGCACTTGAAAGTATTA
>JAZQJK010000063.1:0-3479 GCA_045541615.1 Bacilli bacterium | reverse complement strand
TAATAAATTTATAATTAGGATGTTTTTATTATCAATTAGATATTAATTAAATAATAAAGTAAAAATTACTTAATTAAACTATTATTAGTAGCGAGATATTTAAATAGACAAAAATGCAATTATAAATAAATTAAACTTATTGTCAGCATGATAATTTTACTAAAACTAACGCCAATATGAGAAAAATTGCAAAAAAAATAAAATTATTGTTGACACATTAAAAATAACTATGTTATAATCAGTTTGTCACTTGAAAAAGTGATAAATAACTGGAGAAATACCCAAGTCCGGTTGAAGGGACTGGTCTTGAAAACCAGGAGGTCGGCAACGGCGCGGGGGTTCGAATCCCTCTTTCTCCGCCATTTAAAATTTATTTGTTATTTATCGCGGGATGGAGCAGGGGTAGCTCGCTGGGCTCATAACCCAGAGGTCGTAGGTTCAAAACCTTCTCCCGCAACCATGGTTCGTTAGTGTAGTGGCCTATCACGCCTGCCTGTCACGCAGGAGATCACGGGTTCAAATCCCGTACGAACCGCCATTTTTTTGGCACCATAGCTCAGTCGGTAGAGCAGAGGACTGAAAATCCTTGTGTCGCTGGTTCAATTCCCGCTGGTGCCACCATAAGAACAAACTACCTCAATACGAGGTTTTTTAATTAAAACCTTGAAAATTTTCAAATTTGTGTTATAATGAGACTAGTTTTATTTGCACTCATAGCTCAATTGGATAGAGCGTTAGACTACGGATCTAAAGGTTAGGGGTTCGACTCCCTTTGGGTGCACCATAAAAAAATATTACCTTTAATTAGGTTTTTTTTATGCGATAATTTATGATAACACGTGCAATACGCGCTTTGACAAATTATAAAACAAAAAATTCGGAGTTGTCCGAATTTTACATCACTTTATCAATAATTCCATACTCTAAAGCCTCATTTGCACTCATGAAATGATCTCTTTCGGTGTCTTTATTTATTTTAGCAATAGGCTTATTTGTTAGTTTTGCTAATATCATATTCATTTTATCGCGAAGTTTTAGGATTCTTTCTGCCTGAATTTTAATAACTGTCGCCTGTCCCTGTGTTCCACCTAGTACTTCATGTATCATAATTTCTGAATTTGGCAATGCATATCTTTTGCCCTTAGTCCCTGCGGCAAGTAGAAACGAGGCCATAGATGCAGCCATTCCAACAACGATTGTTTGAACATCACTTTTAATAAAGTTCATCGTATCGTATATTGCTAATCCTGCAATAACAGAACCACCTGGACTATTAATATAAATACAAATATCATCGTGATTCAATGAATCCAAATATAATAGTTCACTAATTATGATATTAGATGTTTGGTCTGTTATTTCACCGCTTAAAAATATAATCCTATCGTTTAATAACCGCGAATATAAATCATATGCTCTTTCACCACTATGAGTTTTTTGAACAACAGTTGGAATTAAGTTCATAAAATTTTTTCACCTATAAATATGATATTATTTTTTTAGAATTTTATACCTTTTTTTAGGAATAATAGTTAAAATCAATAAAATAATTAGGACTACTGGGAAATAATCAAAAAATATTATCAGTGGCCAGTTTTCTTCGACAATGAAAAATACAGTAAAAGTTATAAGTACTAAATAAACAAAATCCGTTTTTTTATTCTTAGAATTAATGTTTTTCCATGATGCTGACATGGTCATGATTAAATCAACAACTAGCGCAAAAGTAAAAATATTATCAACATTTGAAATAAAATTTAATATTTTAATTCTTTTTAAAACTACATACTCTGGATATCTATATAAACTAGCACCATTTACACCTATAACTGTCACTATTAAAAACCCTATTGTAATGACGGTTAACATCGATATCAAATAACTGATTACAGTTCCTCTTTTATCCGAAATATCTGTTAAGCATATTATTGGAACAACACCGGTCAATGCAAATGCTAGTGCCGAACTTATCACTGTCATAAAATCACATTGAAACATAGGATACAAGTTTTCGAATTCAGCATAAGGCGCTAAACTGAGCATTTTGCAAATAAAAGTAAAAATTGAATATACAAATAGAATCGTCAAAATTTTTGAATACGGTTCATTTTTGCTTTTACTGATGAGAAATGCTCCGAATACAGGCACTAATGTTAAAATAAGGACAGGTGTATTTTTTAAATATAAAGTATGACCCATATTCACAAGTATTGAACATGACATGATTATTAAGACTAAACCACTTACTGTCTTTACTATTTTATTTGAATTTACTTTTTTAATAAAAATCAAAACTAATAATCCTATGAGGGTACCTAAAATACCTGATATCCAAAAACTCGTTCCTGTTGTCACAATAAGATGGGATAAGCCTATACCACAAAACAAACATCTACCACAAAAGTAAGCTATTTTATTTTTCATTATGTTCATCTCCTAAAGAATCGAGTATTAATCCTTTTTCATTTATCGCGATATCGACGCTTATATTATAATTCAACTCTTTCCATTTATTAGAATCGGCATATTTTGGATAATAACGATAATACATATAATCAAAATTGTAAATATCAATATTTATATTTTTAGAATATGAAATGCAATTTTCAAAAAATTTAGTCAAAGATTTTATTAATAGTTTTTCCAGTTTTTCGGTATCATCCGAAGTCGAAGATGCTGCACCTGACATATTTGTTAGTCTCACATCACCATAAAAATCTATATCAATAGAATTCTTAGATACTTCAACGTCGATTTTATAATCATATATTTCAAACACATGCTCATCTGCAAACATAAAAGATGAACTATAATTATCCAAAATATTCATAAAAAGAATCGCATTTTCATCTATTTTAGAACTCAATTTATTGTTAACAACTACATAATTTTCATCTAATACTATTTTATTGTTTAAAATATTTACCTTTCCTAAAAAATAATTATTTTTTTGTAGATAGGCATGAAGTATTTCTCTAAATTCACTTGTTCGGAAACGGGAGTTATTTTCCTTGTTGTTTTCGATTATATTTTTTAATAATTCTCCGATAGATAATTTTTCTTCGGATTTAAATTTAATAAATTCTTCAGTATTATCTGTCATTAAAACATAAAAATCTTTTCTAATTGATGTGTCTCTAGCAAAGAAATCATAAAGTTTTTCTAATTTATCCTTAGCGATGCTTTCACTCAAAATTACAACTTTCATGTGACTTAAGTATGGAAAATAAGCCGATTGATTAAATATATCATTCATGCTTTCCTCTAATGTTTTACCTCTACCTTCTACAAAACTAGATGCATTTTCAGATTTCTTATCGCTGTTTAATAATTCAAAATTGGTTATGTATTCGTTATCCTTAAAATCGACAATTAGAGTTGACACAATTCTTAAATCGTTTAATTCTTTATAATCGCTGCATCCACATACTAGTAAAATCGTTAAAATTAAAATTAACTTTTTCATATATAAGTACACT
>JAZQJK010000062.1:0-4443 GCA_045541615.1 Bacilli bacterium | reverse complement strand
AATTATCTACGACAAGTATTTATACGCATATATCAAATGAAGAATTGAGACGAGTTTATTTGAATGCACATCCACGTGCGCATAAGAAGTGAAGATTATTGTTATCTGACAAAGTACAATCAAGTTTAGAATAAAATCGTTTCTATGCGGTTTTATTTTTTATATAGTAAAGTCATAAACTATTTATTGGAATTGATTTTAATTTATGGTAAAATAATAAAGTAATAATAAGGGAGAGATTAAATATATGCAATATGTATATTCATTTAAAGAAGGTAATAAAGACAAGCGTAATTTGCTCGGTGGTAAGGGTGCAAACCTTGCTGAAATGGTAAATCTTGGACTTCCTGTACCGGATGGTTTTACGGTAAGTACTACTGCCTGTCATGAATTTTACAAAAATGATAAAAAGATATCATCTGATATAGAATTTCAAGTTCTATCTAAAATAAAGTCACTTGAAATGAGTACTGGAAAAATTTTTGGCAATCCCCAAAAACCTCTTTTAGTGTCAGTTAGAAGTGGAGCACCAGTAAGTATGCCCGGTATGATGGATTCGATATTAAATCTTGGTATGAATGAAGAGATATGTGAGGAGATGGCAAAGAGTAATCCACGCCTTGCATATGATGCTTATAGAAGATTTATACAGATGTATGCGACAGTTGTAATGGGATATCCTGAAGAAAAATTTGAAGGGTATTTAGAACAATATAAGGAAACTAAAGGATATAAAAGTGATAAAGAACTTTCAAGTGAGGATTTTAGAGCAATCGTCATAAAGTATAAAGATAATTATCTAGAGTGCGGTGGAACACATTTTCCTGAAGATCCAAAAGAACAACTTATGAATGCCATCTCAGCAGTATTTGAATCTTGGAATAATAATCGTGCAATCAAATATAGAAAATTAGAGGGAATAAGTGATGATTTAGGTACAGCAGTAAACGTGCAACTGATGGTTTATGGAAATATGAATGACCGTTCGGGTTCAGGAGTATTGTTTTCAAGAAATCCGAGCACAGGTGAGAATGAACTCACAGGTGAATACCTTTTAAATGCGCAAGGTGAAGACATCGTTTCAGGTGTTAGAACGCCACACCCTATAAGTGATTTGAAAACGAGTATGCCAAATGTGTATGATGAATTATATAAAGTTGCAAAAGATATGGAATCACATTATGGCGATGTCCAAGATATGGAGTTTACAATAGAAAATGAAAAACTCTATGTGCTCCAAACAAGAAATGCAAAACGAACACCAGAGGCAAATATAAAATTCGCTTTAGACTTTTTAGAAGAGGGTAAAATCGATGAAAAGGAATGTTTGCTTAGAATTAAACCTGATGATTTAGAAACACTACTTAAACCATCGTTTGATGTTAATGCTCTTAAAAGTGCAGAAGTTTTGACAAAAGGTCTAGCAGCAAGTCCAGGTGTGGCCGTAGGACATTTAGTTTTCAAAAGTCAAGATGCAAAAAAAATAAATGACCACGATTCAATTTTAGTGAGAAATGAGACAAGTCCAGAAGACATAGATGGAATGGTATATGCAAATGGAATACTCACTAAAAATGGGGGGCTTACTAGCCATGCCGCAGTGGTAGCACGTGGATTTGGTGAATGCTGTGTATGTGGAGCAAGTGACCTCATAATCGATGAAGATGCCGAAACTCTTACAATAAATGGAAAAGTATTTACAAAGGAAGATTATATTTCAATAGATGGAAGTACTGGATATGTATATGCTGGTAAAGTACCACTTGCAAGTAATAATGAAAACAGTGAAACACTCGATAAAATCCTTAAAATGGTGAGTAAGTTCGAAGGCATTAAAGTTCGTGCAAATGCAGATACAAGAGAAAGTGCTAAAAAAGCCAGAGAATTTGGCGCTAGAGGAATCGGATTAGTCAGAACTGAACATATGTTCTTTAGTGAAGAGAGAATACGTGATATGAGAATTATGATTTTATCCGATAACGATAAAACACGCAATGAAGCTCTTCTGAAATTAGAGGAATACCAAAGAGAAGACTTTTATGCAATTTTAAAAGAGATGTCCGATTTTCCTGTAATCGTGAGATATTTGGACCCACCTTTGCATGAATTTTTACCAAAAGAGGAAGAGGAAATCGTAAGATGTGCTGAAGGACTTGGAATCGATAAAGAAAAAGTATATGCTCGTATAGGAGAACTCAAAGAGATAAATCCTATGATGGGATTCCGTGGTTGTAGACTGGGCGTTAAATATCCTGAAATAAGCGCGATGCAGACAAGAGCACTTATTAAAGCAGCCGTGCAAGCCAAAAGAGATGGATTTATTCCCCACATTGAGATGATGGTGCCACTTACTACTGATTTGAAAGAATTCATCTATATTAAAAACATCATTGATGATACTGCTAAAAAAGTGATGAATGAATTAGAGGAACAGATCGAATATAAAGTCGGAACTATGATTGAGACTCCGAGAAGTGCCCTTATGAGTCAAACGATAAGTAAATATGCAGATTTTTATTCATTTGGTACAAACGATTTAACTCAACTATGCTTCGGACTATCGAGAGATGATGCAGGAAAATTCTTGAATTATTATTATGAAAAAAACATCTATGAAAACGATCCATTTAAGAGTTTAGATACTCGTGGTGTCGGTACACTTATGTCAATCGCAAAGGAAACTTCATCAAGAAATATAGAAATGGGTATATGTGGTGAACACGGGGGAGAAGAAAAGTCTATTGAATTTTGCCATAAATTAGGACTTGACTATGTATCATGTTCTCCGTTTAGAGTACCAAGTGCACGTCTCATAAGTGCAAAGGTAAATATTAAAAATGAAAAGTGAACATTTTGAAGACCCGTTTTTAAAAATTCTTCCGACCCTAGATGTGCATGGGGAATATAGAGATACTGTAGTAGTTCCAGTTCGTGCATTTTTAAACGAAAACTTTCATAAAGGGAAAGAAAAAATAGCAGTTATACATGGACGAGGAAGTCACATATTAAAAAATGAAATACATGAGTATTTAAAAAGAGAAACTAAAGTCAAAAAGTTTTATACTTATAATTTTAATGATGGCATAACGATTATCGAGTTAAAAAGTAAAAAAGAATTTTAAAACATCTAGTAAATTATTTGAAGTTATGATACAATTAATGAGTAAAATGAAAATTCTAGGAGAGTGATTATATATGGCATTTGACAAATTGAAAAAGATGTTAGGTGATGAAGATGACATCGAAACTGTAGATGCTGAAGGGTATTATGAAATGGATGAAGGTAGTGATGTTAAAGTGAATAAAGATAACGCAAGTCAAATGGTTTTAGTGGAACCTAGGGCTTATTCTGAAAGTCAAACAATTGCAGACCATTTAAAAGCTAAAAATACAGTTGTCGTAAATTTGAAAAGGGTAACAGCAGCACAAGCTAAAAGAATTATTGACTTTTTAACAGGGACACTGTATGCTATAGGCGGAGATTTACAAAAAATCGGTCCAGGAATTTATCTATGTACACCTAAAAACGTTAGTGTTCAAGGTAAGATAAGTGAAACTGATGATGAAGAGAAATCTAAAAATAATAAAGGTGAAGAAGAGATAGACTGGTAAGTTTTGAATTAAAAGGGTGATAATCTATGGAAAGGTTTAGTAGTTCTTTAAACGGTTATAATGTAAAAGAAGTAAACGATTTTGTCGATACAACTGCGAGAGAATATGCTTCTATGCTCGATAAGTTAAAGAGTAAAGATGCTGAAATCTTTAAACTTGAAAATGAACTAAAAAAGTATAAAAATATGTATGAAAATATGAATCGTGCTACATTGGCCTCTACTGAAACGAGCAATACTATCACCCAAATGTCTCGAAATGAAGCACGTATGATTATAGAGGATGCTAAGAGAAATGCTTCGCGCATAGTAAATGAAGCGCTTTTAGAAGCCGAGAGAATCGAAATGCGTGCAGAACAGGTTAGAAGAAACATGGTAGTTTTCAAAAGAAGAATGAGGGCTATTATTCAAACTCAAATTCAAACTATTGAAGATATCGAAGATGTTAAATTGGATGATTAAAAAAATCTTGCGAATATATACAAAATTTTATATAATTAATTTAGGAAACGACACCCAGATGATGCGAGTGTGTTCTCCGTTGACGTTAAACACGACCCGAATCAATCAAGGTACGAGCCGTGTTTTTTAGTATCTTATAAAATTACAAACTTCAAAAGAAGTGCAATTATTATAAAAAGTAACATCTTAATTATAAAAAGAGTTATAGTATGCTTGCATTATCTTGTGAAAGCACATCAGAATTAAGTTCATATGTTACTCAAATATGTGCTGGTAAAATTGGATTTTAAAATATGGTGGAGAACAAACTATGGGGCATGTGGTAGTTTCTATTTATGGTGTAATGGTTATATACTCTCAAGGTCATTTG
>JAZQJK010000061.1:0-5190 GCA_045541615.1 Bacilli bacterium | reverse complement strand
GTAAAATAGCTAAATATCAGCCGATAATAGATAAAAAGATTAAAAAATATCAAAGTTGTAAATCTATAATGATAAGCGAAATTGCAAATAAAAAATCAGTGATATTATTGCAAAATGCATTTCCAACTTTAGAAAAATACATTGATCATCCACATACAATTAATGGTGCTCCTGTTAGAGTTGCTGATAATTTAAAAGATGAAATATTAGAAAATTTTAATACCTTATTAGCTTTGAAAAAACAAGGGATAAATTTATTTTTTCCTGATATTGATAAAATAAAAGAAATTATGCTAGATGAATTAAAAAACAATAAATAAAGCACTCATTTTGGGTGCTTTTAGTCTTCTTCTGGAAACTGTAATTCATCTTCGTTATCGTCATATTCATCCGCTTCGATATCAGAGGCATCTTGACTTTCACTTTCGATTATATTTTCGTATAATTCTCTAATCTCATCTTCGCTCTTGCCTTCTATAATACTCTCATAATTATCGTCGTAACCGCCCTCCTCATAATATTCTTTTAATACTTTTTTCATCTCTTCTAAATTCATAAAATAAACCTTCCCTTTCCAAAATCATTATAAAGGAGATGCCCAAAAAATTCTACAAAGTCGACAAAATTTCCCACTATTTACCAAGCATTTATTTTCAAGTGTTGTCCACAATAATAGTGGGAGGTTAAGTTATGAACAATAAAGCAAATAATCAAGCACGTTCAAATGCTCGCAATAGTGCTTCAAATTCAAATTCAAACAGTGCTAGAGCAAATGCAAATGCTAAAAACAACAATAAAAACAGTAACAGCAATAGAAATAGCAATAGCAATTCTGCAAGAGCAAATAACAGTGCTAAAAATGAAAACAAATAGTTATGTATTAAATTAAACGCGATAGATGGTTTATTCTATCGCATTTTTAATTGTCTCTAGGATTTAACTGCTCATAATCTCTTTTTAAAGTATCATTCATGATATGAGTATATATCTCAGTCGTAGCAATATCTGAGTGTCCGAGAAGTTCTTGAATAAACCTGATATCTGCTCCATTTTGCAGTAGATGCGTTGCAAAAGAGTGTCTCAATGTATGTGGACTTATCTCTTTTTTTAAATTGCACTCTAAACATCTCGACTTGATCATTTTAAAAACTGCTTGCCTAGTTAGACATTTTCCATGGTTATTTAAAAATAAACTATCAGTTTGAGTTGTCTTCAACATAGTGGGTCTAATTTTCTCGATATATTCCCTTAAATATTCAGTTGTGATGTCATTTAAAGGGATTATTCTCTCTTTAGAACCCTTTCCCATCACCTTTACTAGGTTTTCATCCAAATCGATATTTGAAAGTTTTAAAGATATGAGTTCACTTATCCTTAGGCCACTACTATATAAGAGTTCTAAAATACACTTATTTCTAAAAGTAAAATTGTCCTTGACATTAATATCGAGAAGTCTATCGACTTCCTCTATAGATAACACGTCGGGCAAATATTTACCTATTTTAGGGCTTTCCACTCCATCAATAGGATTTTCTTTAATATATTTCATCTTGACTAAAAAGTCATAAAACATCCTTAAAGTTGTGAGATTTCTTGCGAGGGTTTTCTCACTTTTATCCCAAAACAGACGTGTATATTGCCTCACATCATCCGTACTTACTTTAGAGAGGTCTTTGCCCCCTAAATAGTCGGAAAAACTATATAAATCCCGTGAATAAGCATCAACCGTGTTATCTGAATAGTTTTTTGCATACTTTAAATCTATTATAAATTCATCTATATAATCCATATTTCATCACATCATAATTATACAAACCTTTGAGAAATTTGACAACTTTTATAGTAAAATATTAAAAATTAGTTTATAATATCTAATATGTGAGAGTGATACAAATGAATTTACTTGCGAATGAACTTCGACCAGAAAAATTAAAAGACATTATTGGACAAGAACACTTGGTTGGTGAAAATGCAATACTAACTAATCTCGTTAAAAATAAAAAAATATTTTCTATGATATTATGGGGAAAACCTGGCATAGGTAAAACCTCAATTGCTTTTGCCCTTGTAAAAGAACTTTCCCTTCCTCATAGATTGTTAAATGCTACTATAAATAATAAGACAGATTTCGATATTGTAATCGAAGAAGCTAAGATGAATGGTGGTATGATTCTAATAATGGATGAAATTCATAGGCTTAATAAAGATAAACAGGATTTACTTTTGCCACACATCGAAAGTGGACTTATTACCCTAATCGGTATGACTACATCTAACCCCTACTACTCTATCAATCCCGCGATTAGAAGTCGTGTCCAAATATTTGAACTAAAAGAACTGAAAGATGAGGACGTGATTAAAGGTTTGAAACGCGCTTGTAAACATCTAGAAGGAATCAAAGCACCCGAAAGCGTACTCAAACACATTGCAGGAATTGCAAATGGAGACTTTAGAAATGCACTCAATACATTAGAAATGGCCTACTACTCCACTTGTGATAAGAAAGTTACTTTGGATGTAGTGAAAAGTATAAACAATACACCTGTACTTTATACTGATAAAAATGGAAATGGACATTATGAACTTTTAAGCGCGCTTCAAAAATCTATACGAGGTAGCGATGTCAATGCTGCCGTATACTACTTAGGATTACTTTTACAAATCGGTGATTTAGATAGCATTTTTAGAAGGATGACTGTAATAGCATATGAGGACATCGGGTTAGCAAATCCGGGTATTGGACCAAAAGTGCACGCAGCAATTGAAGCTGTTAAACTCGTAGGAATGCCGGAAGGAAGAATACCTCTATCAGTAGTGATAACGGAAATGGCTCTATCACCAAAATCAAACAGTGCTTATAATGCGTTAAACTCAGCAATGGAAGACATACAAAAGGGATGCATTGGAGACATACCTGAAGTGATAAAAGGACATTCGCCAAACTATAAGTATCCACATAATTACCCTAAATATTGGGTTAAACAGCAGTATTTACCAGATAATTTAATAGATAGAATATACTATCATCCTAAAAATAATTCTTATGAGAAAAATCTCTACACAATCGATTTAGAAAGAAGGAAATGATTTATGAAAATAGCAGTAATTGGTTCAGGAGTATACGCAAAGGCAATGGCAAGACTTATGGTTCACAATGGATTAGAAGTCACTATTTGGACTGAGGGAGAAGTGTCTAAAGTTATAGTGAGAGAAGATATGAAAGTAACTAATTCTTTTAAAGAGGCATTAGATGATGCAAAAATGGTATTTATCCTCACAGGTAGCAAATTCGTACCAAATGTTCTTGAAGAAATGAAATCATATGCAAAAGATGATATGCTCTTCGTACTCGGTTCAAAGGGTATTTTAGAAAATGGTGTACTCCTAAGTGAAGTTTTTGAAAACATTTTACCGGAATTTAATTATGCAGTGATATCAGGTCCTACTTTTGCTGTAGATATAAACGCATTAGAACCCGTCGGGTTTACTATTGGATGTAAGGATATAGAGAATTACCAACTCATAAAAAACTCTCTTAAAACGGCTAATTTTGAGTATTCTAAGGACATAACAGGAATAGAACTATCCGGTACACTTAAAAATGCATATGCTATCGGAAGTGGTATTTTAAGTGGGTTTAATTATGGCAATAGTATAAGATGTTTTTATCTAACAAAAGTGCTGAACGAGATGCAAACTATATTTAGAGGATTAGGTGCAGATGAGAATACAGTACTTACCCTTGCAGGAATTGGTGATTTAGTTTTAACATGCACTTCCCTAAACAGTAGAAACTTCACGTTTGGGTCGCTTCTATCCATTGGCAATAAAGAAAATACGGAAATATATTTAAAAAACACTACTGTTGAGGGATATGAAAACTTAAAAGTATTTAATGAATTTCTAACGAGAAAAAATATTGATGCACCTATAATAAAGAAAGTTTATGACATAGTTGTAGAATCTCGTGATGCAGAAGAACTCATTGATTTACTCATGAACATGTAAAAAAAGTATAGCGATTAAACTATACAAACTTAATTTTCTAGGCTATCTTCTGTAAGGTAGTCTTCTTTTATTTCTTTATCTATTTCTTCAAATACACTCTCAGTTACTTCATCATCGAGTATTTCAGTGAAATCATCGAAATCATCCTGTACGTTTACTTTTATTTTTGTGTCACCTACTACTTCGATTCCCATTTCTTTTCTTACTGAGAATTTAATCTCACCGTTTTCTGTTTTTACATCTATTACATTAGGGTCGCTTAATGAACTCACTATTACCTCAGAGTTGTTGGTAAGTGTATATCCCCTGCTTGTAGGTACGTTCATTTTGTCCGAGTAATTATATGTACTAGAACATACTCCTGTCTTTGTGTCACCATCATATGAATACCACACGTTTACATCATAGCTACCATTTACGAATATGTCACCGCCTGTATTTACTCCATTAAATTTATGATTTATAATCCAACACCCAAGCACAGTGTTTGGCTCAACTTCTGGTTTTATTGTATGCGATATGGTTGTGACTTTTTTACCCTTCCCCACTACTGCTTTAGTCACGATTTCTTTAAAATAAGTCATAAATAAACCTCCTATTTTAGGATATGCTTAGATGTGGTTATTTGTACCTATTAAAGAAAAAACTGCCTATATTAGCAGTTAGTTTTCGCTTGGTGAACGGTATGGGTCAGTAGAACTTCCTGTACCAATTAGGGTGCGAGCGAATTCTGGTGTGAGGTTTATGACGGGAGCGACGCCTATAGCATATGAACTAAAATTATTAAAAAAGGATAAATTACCCGAAGAAGTAATAGTTACATATCTAGTACTTTCTAATACTGATGGAGATGGGTCTGCTGGAGCAATAGGGGTAAAACTCCATAATTCAAAAGTATTGTGTACAAATGGATATAAGTTTTCATCAAAATTTGAAGCACCATAAATACCATCATATCCAACAAGTACTAATTCATCGGCATTTAGTAATCCAATTTTAAGATAGTATATTCCACCATAATTTTCAGTAGTTTCATATGATTTTAAAGTTGGTTGTATTGATATTACTTGACCCAGTGCCATTGGTGCTAAGCGTGATGGTGTCAAATATGTCGTAGAATCATAAAAAGAAGTATCATTGAAGAATAGTTCACTGGAAATATAGTTATTATTATTTATCATA
>JAZQJK010000060.1:0-12173 GCA_045541615.1 Bacilli bacterium | reverse complement strand
ACCATTAAAATAAACAAATCCCCAACCACTTAGATAAAACCATAAACCTGCTGATGAAGAACCCATTCTTGTATCGAATTTGTATGCTATATTGCTTCCATTTGTGATGTCGATTAATTCTTTAGTAAAATTTAGTGACATCTCACTATTGATGCCATCTTTTAATGAATTTAGATAATTAATTAAATATAAATCATCTAATATGAATGAATTTTCTATACTAGTAGTACCTTTTATTTTTTCAACAATCTTTTTGACAATAGGTGCTACTTTTGCACTTGCAGATTTGTCTGACTCCCTATAGGCCACCTTAACTTTTTTATCTGTTATCCATTGTCCTGTTGGTTTATAGAAACTTATAACCCCATTTTCTGGATCAAAATCTCCTTCACTTGGAAAAGCAATTTCAATATAATATTTATCTGTTTTAGCCAAATTTCTAACCACTTCAGATAAGAAGAAATATGCTTTATCAGCATCAGTTGGTTTTTCTACATCGATTGTTATAATCCCATTTGGAGCAATCTTTTCCAATATTTCCATAGTACCATCTTTTACTATTTCAACAGAACTATAGGACACATCCCAGCTAGTAGAACAATTCATAGTGTAATCAGCAAGGAATCCCTCTCCAACTATTTTATCAATGCTATTTGAGTCAACCTCAAATTCTGTATTACTATTCAATCGCAGTGCTACATCGATGCCGTTTGCAATAAATTTTCCACCAGTTATCACAGTATCAGAATTTATGTTAATCATTGAAAAATATTCAATTGGACCTTCTGGGTCATTTAATCTATATGCAGTAAATGTTCCACCTTTAATGAATAATTTAGAGGCATCATTTGCTATGTTCACAAAGTTTCCATCATTGATTGTGAGTGTGCCACCGTTATGCCATATTGAATGAAAATTCCCATCATTAATCGTTAAATCACCATTATTGTCGATTAGACTTCCAAATGAACCGTTATTTATAGTGACAGTTGTTCCTTCGCCAAACATCGTAAATATTGCATCTAGTTTACCAGTTCCATTTGGGTCGTTTACAGTAAGCGAGCCACTATTTAAATAGAATTCTGTTAATTTTACAGAGTGCCCATTTAAATTGATAATATAGTTTTCTCCATCTACTTCGAAAACATCATCTGAATCAGTAAAATCGACATCACCTGTTAAAGTTACAGTCATTCCCTCAACAATCGCTTCGTATCCATCAAATGCATCTTTTAATGTCTCAGCTGAATTAATCTCTTTTGCAAATACGTCTGGTACTAAAAATAATGCACATGCTATTGAACCAAAAACCCCTAAAATTTTTTTCATCCTTTCCATCATATCCTCCTTCTATCATTGATTATATCACATAATAAAGAAAATGGTATATTAAATTGTCAAAAAATGTTATTATATTTATGGAGAAAAAATATGACAAAGAGAAAAATTAAATGGAAAAACTTATTTTTAATAGTAATTATCTTTATTTGTTTAGTATTCTTTTGTTATTCTATATTCGATATACTAAAATGGAAATTCGATACAAAAGAAATCGAAAATCAAGTTGAAAACATACACGACGTCGTGGAGATTAAAGAAATTGAGGATAATGATGATACTGAAATCATTATTCAAGATGCAAGTATACCAAAAGAAAATCCCTATTGGGATTATATTAAAATGAATTTAATCGATGTCAAATTTGATGAACTTTTAAAGATTAATTCAAGTGTAAAGGGCTGGATACAAGTAAATGGAACTAATATTAATTATCCATTTGTACAGCATAGTGATAACAGTTTTTATTTAAATCATTCTTTTGATGACTCTTATAACGATGCGGGTTGGGTATTTTTGGATTATAGGAACGACTCTGAAATATTAGATCAAAATACTATCATCTATGCACACAGTAGACTCGATGAGAGCATGTTTGGTTCATTGAAGAAAATCTTAAAAAATGGCTGGCTTGATAAAGAGGACAATCACGTGATTAAGTTATCTACATTAAAAGAAAATACTTTATGGCAGGTGTTTAGTATTTATCATATACCCACATCAAGTGATTATTTGAGAATAAATTTTAATTCGAATGATGATTTTAATAGTTGGAATTCGATGATTATTGATAGGAGTTTACACGATTTTAAAACTACTGTTAGTACTAATGATAAAATTTTAACTTTGTCGACTTGCTATGGTAAAGATGAAAAACTCGTTGTGCACGCGAAGTTGATAAAAAAAGAAATAAGGCACTAAACCTTATTTTTCTTTGCAGTTTGGACAATACACACTTGAATTTTTTCTCACCATCAAGAGTTTACATTCCGGGCAAATATCGCCAGTCGGCTCATCCCAAAGAGCATAGTCACAGTTCGGATAATTTGAACAACCGTAGAAAATTTTACCTTTTTTTGTCTTTTTCGCTACGATTTCTCCGGAACATTTCGGACAATTTGCAAGTGTCTTTTTCTCAGTAGGCTTAATATATTTACAATCAGGGAAGTTTGAACAAGCGATGAATTCCCCGTATTTACCTTTTCTTATAACTAAGTCATGGCCACACTCTGGACACTCTTCACCAGTTGTTTCAGGTGCTTTTTTCTCCATAGTTTTAAACGCATTTTCGACAAGTGGTTCAAATCTCTCATAAAATTCTTTAAGTAAAGTCACATTATCATATTTTGCCTCTGCAACTAAGTCGAGTTCATTTTCCATAAGAGCAGTATATGAGACATTGATGATATCACTAAAGCATTCTTGGAGTTTATCCGTTATCTCTACCCCAGTTTCGGTAGGTATGAACTTTTTGTCAGTGATATCGACATAATCGCGTGATTTGAGAGTTTCCATCGTTTTAGCATATGTACTAGGTCTACCAATACCTAAAGATTCCATCTCCTTAATGAGACTTGCTTCCGTATATCTTGCAGGTGGTTTTGTGAAGTGCTGTTCCCCAACTATATCTTCTGATACTACTATTTTTGACTTATAATTCGACAAATCCGGTAATATTACATCTTCATTTTTAGTATAAACTCCATACACTTTTAAGTAACCATCAAATACGATTACAGAACCTGTTGCTTTAAAAGTATAGTTGTTATTTTCTAGCACTATAGTAGTACCATTTGCTTTTGCATCGGCCATGAGACTAGCAAGAGCGCGTTTATATATAAGCGAATATAATTTATATTCATCTTCAGTCAAGAATTTTTTTACACTTTCAGGAGTCCTTTTTATGCTAGTTGGTCTTATCGCTTCGTGAGCATCTTGAACATTATCACTCTTTTTATTTACCTTTACGCTACCGACGTATTCTTCGCCAAAATTGTTTTTAATGTACTCCATAGTTTCTGCGACAAACACATTTGATAGGCGCGTAGAATCAGTTCTCATGTAGGTGATTAGACCTGTAGTCTCATTTTCTAAATCGACACCTTCATATAATTTTTGTGCTATTTTCATTGTTTTCGTAGAATTGAAATTTAGTATGTTAATGCTGGTTTGTTGCAAAGTTGACGTAGTAAAAGGCATGACTCCTTTTTTATTTTTTATCTTACTAGTAACGGATTCAATATTAAAACATTTCGATAAACTATCTATAATTCTATCAGCATCGACTTTACCTGGGATTTTTATTTCTTTACCATCAAATTTCTCTAGTTCTGCTTCAAAGTCTGGGAATATACCTTTTATTGTCCAATATTCTTCTTCTTTAAAAGCCTCGATTTCTCTTTCACGGTCGACGATTAGTTTGAGGGCAACTGATTGGACACGACCAGCACTTTTTCCATCAGTTTTAGATTGCATGAGTTTTGATAATCTAAATCCTATGATTCTATCTAACATGCGCCTTGTCTCTTGTGATTTAACTAAATCCATATCGATTTCACGAGGATTTTTAAACGCATCTAATAGTGCTGGTTTGGTTATCTCATTGAACACTACCCTTTTATAATTTTTGAGTTCTAAAGCATCCATCAAATGCCAACTTATCGCTTCTCCTTCGCGGTCCGGGTCACTTGCTAGATACACTGTTGCATCTTTTGTGGCTTTCTTTAATTCAGTTATTGTACTCTTTTTATCTTTAAGTGGTATATAATTTGGAGAAAAATCTCCCTCCACATCGATACCTAAACCGAATTTTCCCTTTGTTGAGAGGTCCCTTATATGCCCCTTTGATGATAATACTAAATAATCACTACCCAAATATTTACTAATCGTTTTAGTCTTGCTTGGCGACTCAACTATGACAACTTTTTTCACTTTTATTCCTCCTCTTTTTCACTAGAATTTTCTATCTCGTTTTTCTCATACTGCTCAAAATAATCGTATAAATATTCAAAATAATTATTCTTAATGGCAAGATTACTCATGTTTCTTAGGTCGTTCATCTCTTGATTTATCTCGATTATTTCCTCATCTGATAATACTGTGCCACTATCTACTGGAATGAAATCTGCTTTACTTGCATCATAAAAACCTTCTTCGACAAGCCAACTGTTATCTGGAAATAGTGCTATACCTCGTGATGCAGAAAATACATCGTTTCCAGCATAATGCCTTGGGTCATAATCGATACCAAAAAGGTTCAATAATGTCGGAGTGTAATCAAGTGGTGTCGTAATTTTTGTGATTTCAGTCCCTTTCGTTTCACTATTATATATTATAAAAGGCGTTCTGTCTATCTCTTGATTGATATTGATGTCATAAGGAGCAAGCAATTCATAGTCACCCTTCAAGCCATATGGGTAATGGTCTCCGAAAAGCACTATAACTGTATCATCTAAAATACCAAAATCTTCAAGTGTCTTCAAAAGATATTCTATTGCGAGGTCAGTCTCTTTTACTTTAGACAAGTATCTTTTAACCGCTTTAGGTAAATCTAAATCTTTAAATAATTCTAGATGTTTATCCCCTATTTCACTTGATTGATTATAAGGTGTATGAGCATTGACAGTTACTATATAGCTGGCGAACTTTTCTTTATCGATAAATTTAGGTAATGCTTTTTCCATGAGTAAGAGATCACTCGGCCACTCTTTGTATTCACTTTTATAAGGTATACCGAGTTCCTTTACTCCGTAATATTTTTCACTTCCTAAATTGAGTTCTATTTTGCTTCTCGTATAATACTTTTCCGTATAGTTGTGATAAGCACTGGTGTAATAGCCATTTTTATTAAACATGCTCATTATTGCTTCTGGATAAATATTATCTTTATATGTATTTACTGTACAAGTAGTTTCGATTGAATATAGACTGATTTGGCTAGTCATCTCAGATTCACCCGTAGCACAGTTATTTTTAGGACTATAATTATTTACACCGGTTATTCCTTCTTTATATAGTCTATGAAGGGTTGGAAAGTAATCTTTATATTCATCTTCAAATACGGCCTGACTTATTGATTCTAGCATGATATAAATGAGATTTTTTCCTTCAAATATACCAGTAGATTCATTCTTTTCAGCTATATTTCTTCTTATAAAGTAATTATTCAAAGTATTAAGTGTAGTATTTTTTTCTTCGCTTATGAGTTTTTTCCATGCAGTATCATCGATATCTCTCGTAATGGGTTTTTCTATTTCCTCTTCTAATTTAGCAGCATACACATTTTCTACACCACCAAAGGCAGTAGATTTTATATCTAAAAGAAAATAAGTAGTTGTACCAAAATTTTTTATCGCAATAGCGGGGTTACTCGGATTTTTAAATAGAGTTTTGTTCGTGATAGTTTGGTACTTATCTTGCATGAATGAAAGAGAAATACTCGCATAATATGATGCAATTAAAGTCAAAAATATTAATGAAATCGAAGTAGATAATTTTAAGTTTTTAAAGTCGAGTTTTTTCTCATAATTACTCTTTAGTATTCTCTTTTCAAATATATAGTATAATAACATTAAAATAAATGGTATGTAAAACACGTACATTACAGGGTTATATGATGAGAGAAAATCCCACAAATAATCGGTTACTTTTGTCCCTTGTTCAGCACTTCCAATCGATATGAATGCACCGAGAAAATTTTGAAACCCAGTTTGTAACCATGCATAAAATGCGATGATAAAATTTACTAGAATGAGAACAGTTTTTCTCACTACAGTTTTAAGATTGTTAGTTCCAATAGACAATATAAATCCTAGTATAGTTGCACCGATGATTATTCTCAAAATAGAGTTATCAAAAGCGAGGTTCCCATGGATTAGTTTAAATATAACTTCGATTAATACTATGTAAATACTCTCTAAAAGAAAGGTACATAGTGTTTTATTTATTTTAAATTTTCTCGGCTTATCTTTAACATTTATATTTTGGGAATTGCCAATTTTTTTATTTATCTCTTTAATGGGAATTGCAATCGTTCTATCAGTATCATCTTCAAAAGTCCAAGATAATTGTTTTAACTCGGCATTTTTAGTATCATCAACTGTTAACTTTTTCTTTCCTTTTGGGTTTACTTTTTTTTCTTTCATTCAAATCACTTCCATTTATTATACTTCTGATAGGTTCAAATGTTACTCGATAGTCATCTAAAACTCCATATTTTATTATGTTTTCTATATGTGCTTTAGTCGGATAGCCCTTATGTTTTTCAAAACCGTACTCCGGATATGATTTTGCAACTTCGTCCATCATTCTATCTCTTGTAACTTTAGCAATTACACTTGCTGCTGCGATACTTATGCTTTTCGCATCGCCCTTAATTATGCTCGTACTAGGAATCTCTAGTTTTTCTAATTTCATTGCATCGATGAGGATGTGTTCGGGTCTTAAAGAAAGACTACTTATGGCATCATACATCGCCTCTTTTGTAGCCTCATATATATTTATTTCATCAATTCTTTTTGAGGATTTTATTCCCACTGAAACGGAGAGTGCATCTCTCATAATGTCATCATAAAATTTTTCTCTCTTTTTAGGGGTAAGTTTTTTTGAATCGGTAAGTCCTTCAAGATAATAATCTTTGGGTAATATGACTGCTGCAGTTACAACAGGACCGTATAGTGGCCCTCTTCCCACTTCATCAACACCGGCGATATATTTTATTCCCTCTTCATAGAGTTCTTTCTCATATTTAAGTAAATCTTCCATCACTCACACCTATCGAAAGTTATCTCTTTAATATTCTCATTTTTGATGTCATTTATGATGAAGAGACTGACTCTGTTATAATCGACTTCTCCACCCTTTATCATAGCACCTATTTTTTTACCTATGACATCATAATTATATTCATAATCATCGGTCAAGGTTTCAAGTCCAAATCTTTCTTTTAATTTTTCAGGGTAAAATTCATCTAACTTTTGTAGTATATGAACTGCGACATCATCCACTGGCAATATATCAGTTTTTATCGCACTCATACTCGCAAGATTAAGTGCCACTTCTTCTTTTTCAAATTTAGGCCATAGTATTCCTGGTGAATCTAAAAGCATTGCTTTCTCAGTTTTTATCCAAGATAGACTTTTTGTAAAACCTGGGATGTTACCGACACCTGCTATCTTTTTATTTGCGAGTCTATTTATAAGCGTAGATTTGCCGACATTTGGTATACCTATTACTAGGCCACGCACCGTTTTAGGTTTTAAACCTTTTTTTAAACGTGTATTATTTATTCTATCACTAAGTATATCTATCTCGTCAAGTATTTTTTTATAATCATCATTATTCATGAGATTTACAGTGAGTACGATGTCCCCTTTATTTTTATAATATTCAATCCATTTTTCGGTTTCTTTTTTATCACAAAGGTCTCGTTTAGTCATAACGAGTATTTTAGGTTTATTCTTTATTAAAGATTCTATACCTACTACCTTTGAAGAATATGGTATCCTGCTATCAACGAGTTCGAGTACGAAATCTATTAAAGGACTTAATTCCTTTATTTGCCTCTTCGTTTTTTCCATATGTCCTGGATACCATTGTATAATTTTTCCATTATTTTCCATTTTAGTCACTTCTTTCAAAAATTTTTTAAATTAAATTAAAGGAATTAATATATTACAATTATTCACCCTTATCACCTACATCAAGTTTTTCAAGTTCATTTATATATTTATCAAAATCACTAAGATATATTTGATCTTGTATAATTCTATATTTTTCAAATTCAGATTCGGCTTTATCACAGGCAATTTTATGTGATATTTTTCCAGCATCTTGTAATATTTCTCTATCAGTAAATTTTAAAAATTCATCTAATCTATTTGACCAGTCTTCCATTGTCATTGGTATATGTCTTATTGCCCTACTTTCAGCTAAATCAAGATAAGCAGATACAATTCTTCTCAATGAATATAATTCTTCTTCAGTTAAATAATTTTTTGCAATTATAACATCACTTTTAATTATTTTACCGTTTGGAGCATCAGACCAATTAGTAAGTCCCATATGTTCCTTTTTAGAATTTGCTCTATTATATATAATTTCTGCTGCTGTATTTCCAGTTACAGCATAATGCATTTTATTTTGAACTTTTTTAAAGAACTCTATAGTTGTCTTAGAGTTTCTATCATAATCAATACTAGTAGCATAAATATCTGTTACTTTCTGATAAAATCTTCTTTCAGAAAGTCTTATTTCTCTAATTCTTTCAAGTAATTCGTCAAAATATTTTTCAGTTAAAATTGAACCACTATTTTTAAGTCTTTCATCATCCATTGCAAAACCTTTAATAGTATATTCTTTAACTATCTCATTTGCCCATTTTCTAAATTGAATTGCTCTTTCATTATCCACCTTAAAACCTAAGGCAATAATCATTTGTAAGTTATAATGAATAACATCTCTTGCTACTTCTCTATTGCCTTCTTTTTGAACTATTCGAAATTTTCGAATAGTTGAAGCTTCAATTAATTCATTATCGCTATATATTTTTTTAATATGATAGTTTATTGTATTAATTTCTACATTATATAAAGTGGATAACATTTTTTGAGTAAGCCAAATATTCTCATCTTCGTATCTTACTTCAATTGCTTCTTTATCATGACCTGTTGCCGCAATAAAAGTTAAATATTCTGCTGCACTAGACCTAATTGTTATTTCATTCTTTTTCTTCATATGTACCTCCTTTTCATATGTTATTCAATGTTAAAACCACATTGGGAATTTCTACTCATTTTTTTATTAAATTTTGCATATTTCAACCATTCTTTATTTTTATGTAAATTATAGTTCTGCTGCTAAATTTTCAATATATAATGACATCATTTTCTTTAATGACCATAATCTCCACCTTGTAATTATTCTGAACGATTTAATCACTATTCAATTTATCCCCACTTTCTTCATTTCTTTATTATCCAATTTTTTCTTTTCTTTTTCAAGTTCTTTTAAACTCTTTTTAGGTGTTGGCATTTCTTCTGGCATCATTCCACCTATATCAGCAATTGCTTTTCTAACTTTTTTACCAACCTCATAATGTACATCTTTTGCTTCTTTTTCTCCATATACATTATCTTTTATAAGTCTTTGTTTTGTTTGATTTATTCTAAATAAATTAGCAACTAATTCATCCTCATTCATATTATCTAATATATCTTCTCTATATCTCAATTTTTTTCTTTTAAAAATGTCATCAGCAGTTTCACCATTATATAAACCCTTATATCCCGCATTATGAAATTCAGCCATGTTTTTAACTCCAACAGATGAGGCAACTTTTTGTAATGTATAATTTCCTTGTTTTGTTAATTTTCTTTGGTATAATCTTTTTTCATCCTCAGTTAAAGAATCATACTCTTGCATTGTTATTTCTTGTTTTCTAGTTTGAATAGCAAAATGTGTTTGCCCTAGGGCAACTATTTCCTTGCTTGGATTAGCATTTTGAACTATCAAATAACACATGTATCTTGATAATTTATAATCATCTATATTGACAATAGCATTATTGTTTCTTTTTGACAACTTGTTAACCTCAACGAGTTATTCCTCCACATTAAAACCAGAGTTTTTACATGCTTCTTTCGCTTTATTTAAAACTTATAAGAAATTTCTCCAATCTTTATATTCTAATACTTTTGAAAGTTCCCTAGCATACCAATATTCATTTCCATATTCATCTATATGTTTAATGTTTTCAAAAGTTTTTTCATTATATTCTATTATATTATTCATACCTTACCTCCCTAATTATCAACCAATTTTTCTTCAATTTCTTTTATTTCATCAACATAATTATAACTCAATGTATTTTTATTAGATATTGCCGTTTTTTTTGTCTCTTTTTCGTACAAATCTCTTGCCCCTTTAGCGACACTTCCTCCCCTTTTGGCCACGCAAATATTTTCTTTTAACCCTTGTGGACGTTCTTCTTTGGCGATATCTCTAGTGGCTATTTCGCCTATATTCGTCAGTGCGAGTTCAATATCTGTCATATTATCTCTTAAAGATTCTTTTCTAAGACCCTTATATGCCCTGTATTCATTTGCCTTCATACCAGACCAACTTTTATATATTTCATTTGTGAGCACTGCATATTCAACCGGTTTAGTTATTCCTCCATCTTTCCACACATCGGTGAGTTTAAATCTATCAACTATTCCAGTAATTCTTTTCTTTATCCACTCATCATCATAACCCTTATTACGATAATAATTGATTGCTCTATTTACTGCTATTTCAGGATCAAAAACTTCATCAATTCGTTCACTACCTAAATTTGCAAGCCACATTTTAAAAGGTTCAGCCTTGGGACTTGGAACAGATTCGATAAGTCTAAAAATATCTTTGGTAACCATAGCATCTCTTAATCTAACTTTTCCATCAGGTGCTAACATTTTCAACTGACTACAATTTGTAGTCACTTCACTACCTTCTTTTTTTAATCTTGTTTTTAAAACAGACCAGTATTTTCTAGGGTCTTTACTTTCTGTCAACGCACCTATGACGTCGACAACACTAAAATAATACTCTTCCTTTGTCGAATCCCATACACTTCGTATTGCCTTATCTTCAAATATATTTGAAATTGTCTCTAATTTATTATTCATCCTCTTCCCCCATTCTTAATTTACTGTAGTCAATAAGTCAATTATTTTTCAGTTTCCTCTAATAATAAATCAAAATCTGATTTATATAACTTATCTTGTTTAACTCTAAATTTTTCAAATTCCGTTAATGCTTTATCACAAGCTATTTCGTGTGATATTTTGCCAGCATCTTTAAGTACATCTAAATCATCTGCAAGTAAAAATTTATCAATTCTAGTAGACCAATCTTCCATTGTCATTGGTATGTGCCTTTTGGCTCTATTTTCCGCTAAATCTAAAAATGCTGATACAATATGTTCTAAACTTTCTAACTCCTCTTTACTTAAATAATTTTTGGCTATTACGACATCTGTCTCTAATATCTTTCCATTAGGTGAATTTTTCCATGATGTGAGTCCCATATGTTCTTTTTCTGAATTTGCTCTATTATAAATGATTTCCGCAGCGGTTTGATGGGATACGGCATAGTGCATCTTATTTTGAACCTTCTTAAAAAATCTAATAGTGGTTGGAGATTTTTTATCATAGTCCACACTGGTCGTGTATATATCTGTGATTTTTTGATAAAATCTCCTCTCCGACAATCTTATTTCCCTTATTTCAGCAAGTAATGAATCATAATAATCTTCATCAAAAAATGCTCCATTTGCCATTCTTTTTTTATCTATTATATATCCCTTTTTAGAAAACTCTTTTAATATATAAGTTGCCCATCTTCTAAATTGAATTGCTTTCTCCGAATTTGTCCTATATCCAACTGATATTACAACATCTAAATTATAATATAAAACATTCCGAGTAATTTCTCTATTACCTTCTTTTTGAACTAGTGCATAATTTGCACTAGTTGAATTTTCATCTAATTCTAATTCAAGATAAATGTTTTTAATATGTTTAGTAATTACAGTTCTATCTATATTAAAAAGTTCACCGATAGCTTTTTGAGTTAGCCATAAATCACCATCTTCAAATCTAACTTGAACACCTTTATCGTGAGTTTGTCTTTCAAAAATTAAAAACTCTGCACTATGAACTGAACCCCAAAAGTTGGACAGTTTATAAATAGTTTCTAATTAGAGGATTGTAACCTGTAATTTACAGGTGACAGTCCTTTTAATTTTACTTTAATTCTATCATAATTGTAATAATAAATATAGTCATCAATTGCTT